>NZ_JBKJFM010000189.1:0-9744 GCF_046614825.1 Streptomyces nanhaiensis | reverse complement strand
CCCCTCCCGCGGGCGGGGACGGCGGCGCGGGCGCCGGCGGTACGCCGCGGCACGTGGGCCCGGTCAGGGGCCTGCGCCGCGCCCGGCCCGCCTGATCCGGCCGCTCACCCGGCCGCCCGCCGTGCCGCCCCGCCCGGCCGGCTCTAGGTGAGCCAGCGCTCCGGCCGCGCCCTGCGGCGCCCGGTGCGGGAGCGCTCGGCCTGGGCGGCCACCACCGCACGGGCCTCCTCCACCGACCGCAGCCGGGCCGCCACCGTGCCGTTCGCCCCGTGGTCGACGTGGACGTCCGCCAGCTCGAAGGCCCGCTCCCAGGGGCCCTGGGTCAGGCGTACGCTCTGCACCTTCGCGTGCGGGACCAGCGACAGCGTGCGGCACAGCAGCCCCTTGCGGGAGGCGAACACCGTCTCGGTCACCCCGTGGCCGTATCCCCGCCACCACAGCGGGACGACCCAGCGGGCCCGGCGCGGCACCGGCGCCAGGGAAGCCGCCGCCTCGGCCGGGTCGACGCCGGGAAGCACCCGCGCCAGTACGCCCCGGGCCGTCTCACGGGTGGCGACCGGCAGCAGCAGGCCGCCCTCGTTGCCCCCGGCGGCCACGTCCAGTTCCACCCGCACCCAGCCGCGCCGCCGCCACAGCCACGGCTCGACGATCCGGACGGCCTGGACGCGGCCGGGCGGGACGGTGGCGTGGGCGCGGTCCAGCAGCCCGTGGTCCAGCCGCATCCCGTCCGGCGACTCGGCGACGACCCAGTCGAACTCGGTGAGGAAGCGCCCCACACCGCTGCGCCACACACCGCTGAGCAGCGGCACCGCCACCGCCAGGCCGGGCCAGAGACTGCCGCTCGCCCACCAGACCAGCGCGGGCACGGCCACCGCCGCGGCCAGCGTGCCCCAGACGCTGCCGAGCAGCAGCAGTGAGACGACCAGCATCCGCGTGCCGACCCGCACCAGCTCCCGGGCGGGCGCCTCGCCCGCCTCCGCCGCCGCCTCGGGCGCCATCCCCGCGGCCCGCGCCAGCAGCTCGGCGCGGAGCGCGACCGCCTCCCGCTCGCCCAGGAACGCCAGCTCGTCCTTCTTGGCCGTGCCGACCACGTCCAGCTTGAGCTTGGCCACGCCCGCGATGCGGGCCAGCAGGGGGCGCCCCACGTCGATCGCCTGGAGGCGGTCCAGCCGGATGTGGGCCACGCGCCGGAACAGCAGGCCCGTGCGGATGCGCAGCTCGGTCTCGGTGACGGTGTAGCTCGTCATCCACCAGGACAGGAAGCCGTACGCGGCCGCCGCGGGAAGCAGCAGCGCCAGGACCGCCAGCAGCCGGCCGGCCGTCAGGGACTCCACGCCCTGCCGGGCCCGCTCCGGGTCCTGCGCGGCGAAGGCGAACAGCGCCGCCAGCGGCGCCCACGCCCGCCGCCACGGGGTGACCGGGTGCAGCCGCCTGCCCTCCGGGCGCTGGAGCAGTGCCATCACAGCCCCGCCGAACGGGCCTCGCCCAGCTCGGTGAGCCGGTCGCGCAGCCGCTCGGCCTCCTCGGGGGCGAGTCCGGGTATGTGCGCGTCGGTCGTCGCCGCGGCGGTGTGCAACTGCACCCGGGCCAGCCCGAAGTGCCGCTCCAGCGGTCCTGAGGTGACCTCCACCAGCTGCATCCGGCCGTAGGGCACGACGGTCAGCCCGCGCCATATCACCCCGCGGGCGATCAGCAGGTCGTCGTCGCGCTCGGAGTACCGCCAGGAGGCCCAGTTGCGGGCGATCGCCCTCCATCCCCACAGCGCGACCGCCGCCGGCGCCGCGGCGAGGACGGCCCACCACGGACCGGCGGCCAGCCACAGGACCGGCCCCAGCACCGCGACGAGCGGCACGGACACGGCCGCCAGCAGCGTCCTGCGCATCCGCAGCAGCCCGCGTTCGACGCCGCGCCACCGCTCGGCGCCCTCGGGCTCCCCGGCCTGCCCGGTCCGCCCGGTCTGCCCGGTCCGGTCGGTCTCCCCGTCGGACGGCCCCCCTGTCAGCTGACTCATGGGACAAGGGTAGGCGGCGGTGGTGACGGTGCGTATCCACCGCGGGGAGGAGGGAGCGGGGCGGCGGAACCGAGGGGGAGGGAGGCACGGGGAGAGGGGCCGCCCTCCCGGCGGAGCTGCCAGACTGAGGACCATGAGCGATCCCGGTACCAACGCCGAGCCCGCCGCGTCCGCCGAGCGCCCCGGCGGCGCCGTGACCACCGTCGGCATCGGCGGTGCGGCGGAGAGCACCGACATGGTGCTCAACATCGGCCCCCAGCACCCCTCCACCCACGGCGTGCTGCGGCTGAGGCTCGTACTGGACGGCGAGCGGATCAGCGCGGCCGAGCCGGTGGTCGGCTACATGCACCGCGGTGCGGAGAAGCTGTTCGAGGCACGCGACTACCGGCAGATCATCGTCCTGGCCAACCGTCACGACTGGCTGTCGGCCTTCTCCAACGAACTCGGCGTCGTCATGGCCGTCGAGCGGATGCTGGGCATGGAGGTCCCCGAGCGGGCCGTGTGGGCGCGCACCCTGCTGGCGGAGCTGAACCGGGTCCTCAACCACCTGATGTTCCTCGGCTCCTATCCGCTGGAGCTGGGCGCCATCACGCCCGTGTTCCACGCCTTCACCGAGCGTGAGGACCTCCAGCGCGTCATGGAGGAGGTCTCCGGCGGGCGCATCCACTACATGTTCAACCGGGTCGGCGGACTCAAGGAGGACCTCCCGGCGGGCTGGCTCGGCCGCACCCGGCAGGCGGTGGCCGCCGTCCGCGCGAAGCTGGGCACCTACGACCGGCTCGTCCTCGGCAACGAGATCTTCCGCGGCCGCACCCGCGGCGTGGGCGTGCTCGCCCCCGAGACCGTCCACGCCTACGGCGTGAGCGGCCCCATCGCCCGCGCCTCCGGCGTGGACTTCGACCTGCGCCGCGACGAGCCCTACCTGGCGTACGGGGAGCTGGCGGACGTGCTGCGGGTCGTCACCCGCACCGAGGGGGACTGCCTGGCCCGCTTCGAGGTGCTGCTGGAGCAGACCCGCAACTCCCTCGACCTCGCCGACGCCTGCCTGGACCGCCTCGCCGGCCTGCCGCCCGGCCCGGTCAACCAGCGGCTGCCCAAGGTGCTCAAGGCCCCGGAGGGCGCCACCTACGCCTGGACGGAGAACCCGCTCGGCATCAACGGCTACTACCTGGTCTCCAAGGGCGAGAAGACCCCGTACCGGCTCAAGCTCCGCTCCGCCTCGTACAACAACGTCCAGGTGCTGTCCGAGCTGCTGCCGGGCACGCTGGTGGCCGACATGGTGGCGATCCTGGGGTCGATGTTCTTCGTCGTCGGCGACATCGACAAGTGACGGGCCCGGCGAGGGGGGCGGCGACGGGTCCGGTGAGGGGGCCGCGGCGCTGGCGGGAGGCGGCCGAGGAGGCGCTCTACGGCCCGGAGGGCTTCTTCACGCGCCACGCCCCCGCCGCCCACTTCCGCACCTCCGTGCACGCCTCACCGCTGTTCGCGGGCGCGGTGGCCGAGCTGCTGCGGCGCGTGGACGAGGTGCTGGGCCACCCCGGCGAACTGGCGCTGATCGACTACGGGGCCGGCCGCGGCGAGCTGCTGACCGGCGTGCTGGCGGAGCTGTCCGGGCAGCCCGGCTCGCTGGCCGCCAGGGTGCGCCCCCACGCCGTCGAACGCGCCCGGCGCCCCGACGGGCTCGACCCGGCCATCGCCTGGTCCGCCGACCCTCCGCGCGGCGTGAGCGGGCTGCTGTTCGCCAACGAGTGGCTGGACGACGTCCCCGTGGACATCGCCGAGACCGGCGTGGACGGCGTCCCCCGCCACGTCCTGGTGGACGCCGACGGCACCGAGCACCCGGGCGGGCCGGTGACCGGTGAGGACGCCCGGTGGCTGGCCCGCTGGTGGCCGCTGCCGCCCGAACCTGGGCTGCGCGCGGAGATCGGCCGCCCCCGCGACGCGGCCTGGGCGCGGGCGGTGTCCTGCCTGGAGCGCGGACTGGCCGTCGCCGTCGACTACGCCCACACCCGCTCCGCCCGCCCCCCGCTGGGCACCCTCACCGGCTACCGCGACGGCCGCGAGGTGCGGCCCGTCCCCGACGGCCGGTGCGATCTGACCGCCCATGTGGCCCTCGACGCGTGCGCGGCGGCGGCCGAACGCGCCGGCGCCCCGGTGACCGGCCCGGGACTGCCGCTCTCCCAGCGCGAGGCGCTGCACGCCCTGGGCGTGAGCGGTGCGCGGCCGCCGCTCGCCCTGGCGTCGAGCGACCCGGCCGGGTACGTGCGGCTCCTGGGCCGCGCGGGCGAGGCCGCCGAGCTGACCGATCCGGCGGGCCTGGGCGCCTTCACCTGGCTGCTCCAGCCCCGCGCCGCCCCGCTGCCTCCACCCTGGGGAGTACGCGGGGAGGCGGGGGATCGGCCGTCCGGTTGACCCCGGCGCGTGCCCGGTCTGCCTACGCTGGGTTATGTGTACCGGCTCTACGAGTTCCTGCGCAGGCATCCCACCCTGGTCGACGGGGCGTGGGCCGCCGTCCTGCTGGTGATGTCGGGCGTGTGGCTCGTCGGGATCATGACGCATCCGCCGTCGGCCGATTCGCTGGGGCAGGGGGAGGTGCAGCAGGCCGCCTCCGTCCCGATCGCCCTCGCGCTGTGCACCGTGGTGGCCCTGCGCCGCCGGGCGCCGGAGAAGATGCTGCTGCTGGCCACCGGGGCGGGGCTGGCGGAGGTGGTGACGGGCGCGTTCCCGGTGCCGGCCAACTTCGCCCTGCTGGTGATCGTCTTCACCAACGCCTCGCGCAACGTCCGCTGGGCCTCGCGCTTCGCCCTCGCCGGAGCCCTGACCGCGCCCGCCGTCCACACCCTGCGCTGGCCCAACGAGGGCCAGGGCACCGCCGCCGCGGTGCTGGGCACGGTCTTCCTCACCGCCACCTTCCTGCTGGCCTGGGTGCTGGGCGACTCGCTGCGCACCCGGCGCGCGTACTACGCGCAGCTGGAGGAGCGCGCCGCCCGCCTGGAGCGGGAGCGCGAGGCGCAGGCCAAGGTCGCCGTCGCCGCCGAGCGCGCCCGGATAGCGCGCGAGCTGCACGACGTGGTCGCGCACAACGTCTCGGTGATGGTCGTCCAGGCCGACGGCGCCGCCTACGTCATGGACACCGCGCCCGAACAGGCCCGGCAGGCGCTGGAGACCATCTCCGGCACCGGGCGCCAGGCGCTGTCGGAGATGCGCAGACTGCTGGGCGTGCTGCGCACCGGGGAGCACTCCGAGAGCGGCGAGTACGTGCCCCAGCCCGGTGTCGAGCAGCTCGCCGACCTCGTCGAGCAGGTGCGCGGCGCGGGCCTGACCGTGGACTTCCGCGTCGAGGGCACCCCCCGGCCGCTGCCCAGCAGCGTCGAGCTGACCGCGTACCGCATCGTGCAGGAGGCGCTGACCAACACCCGCAAGCACGGCGGCCCGGACGTCGGCGCGACGGTGCGGCTGACCTACGGCGCCGACGACCTGACCCTGCTGGCCGAGGACGACGGCCGCGGCGCGCAGCGCGAGCTGTACGAGGTCGGCGGGCTGGACGGCCTCGGCCAGGGGCTGATCGGGATGCGCGAGCGCGTCGGCATGGTCGGCGGCAGCCTGGACGCCGGGCCGCGGCCCGGCGGCGGCTTCCGGATCAGCGCGGTGCTGCCGCTGAAGAGCACCGGGTGAACGGCCCCGCGAGGACCGCGCCGCCCGCCGCCGCGCCCTCCTGCCCGATGACCCCGGTGCCCCTGATGACCCCGGTGCCCCCGATGCCCCCGATGACCCCGATGACCCCGATGACCCCGACGACACAGCCCCAGGGAAGACCATGACCGTCCGTGTGATGCTCGTCGACGACCAGGCGCTCCTGCGCACCGGCTTCCGCATGGTGCTGGACGCCCAGCCGGACATGGAGGTCGTCGCCGAGGCCGGGGACGGCGCCGAGGCGCTGGAGAAGCTCCGTGCCACGGCCGTGGACGTGGTGCTGATGGACGTGCGGATGCCCCGCCTCGACGGGGTCGAGGCCACCCGCCGCATCTGCGAGGGGGGCGAGGGCGGCCCAGGAAACCCCCGGGTGCTGATCCTGACCACCTTCGACCTCGACGAGTACGCCTTCTCCGCCCTGCGGGCCGGGGCCGGCGGCTTCCTCCTCAAGGACGTGCCGCCCGGCGAGCTGCTGGCCGCGATCCGCGCCGTCCACAGCGGCGACGCGGTGGTCGCCCCCTCCACCACCCGCCGCCTGATCGACCGCTTCGCCTCCCTGCTGCCCGCCGCGTCCGAACGGTCCGCCCCCAAGGAGCTGGAACGCCTGACGGACCGCGAGCGCGAGGTGCTGCTGCTGGTGGCCCAAGGGCTGTCGAACGGCGAGATCGCCCGGCGCCTGGTGCTCTCGGAGGCCACCGTCAAGACGCACGTGGGCCGCATCCTCGCCAAGCTGGAGCTGCGCGACCGGGTGCAGGCGGTGGTGCTGGCGTACGAGACGGGGCTGGTGCGGGCGGGCGGCGGGGGCGCCTGAGGGCCGGCGCTCCCGGAAGGTCCCGGGGCCGGGGGCCCGGACCTCAGACACCGCCGCCCGCACCCCGCTCCGGGACGCGGGCGAGGAAGCCGTACAGCGCGTCGCGTACGTCCTGCGGGCCCCAGCGCAGCCCCGGAGCGCCCACCGTCACCTCGGTCACGGCCGTCCCCGGCGGACCGGGCGCGCCCGGCGCGTCCCAGACTCGGAACAGCACCGTCCCGTCCTCCTCCGCCTGCCGCACCCCCGCCTCCGTCAGCCCGTCGGCGCCGTACGGCAGCCACACCTGGAACTGGTGGGTGTGCGGCTCGGCCGGATGGATCCGGAACCACGGCATCCCGGCCTCCGCCAGCCCCTCCCGCAGCGCCGCCGCGACCATCGCGGCGTGGGCGGCGTACCGGGGCAGCCGGGGCAGCTCCCGCTCCAGCCCCACCAGCGCGGACAGCGCGGCGGGCCACTGCTGGAAGACCTGCCCGCCGTAGCGGTGCCGCCAGGCGCGCGCCTCCGCCACGAAGTCCGCGGGACCGGCCAGGGCGGCGCCCGAGAGGCCGCCGAGGGACTTGTAGAAGGACACGTACACGCTGTCGGCCAGAGCGGCGATCTCGGGGAGCGTGCGCCCGAAGTGCGCGGTGCACTCCCACAGCCGCGCGCCGTCGAAGTGCACCACCGCGTCCCGCTCCCGCGCGGCCTCGGTCACCGCCACCAGCTCGTCCCACGTCGGCAGCACGAAACCGGCGTCGCGCAGCGGGAGTTCGAGCATCAGCGCGCCGAAGGGCTCCTCCAGCTCCCGCACCTCCTCGGCGGTGGGCGGGCGCGGCTCGGTGGTGGGGTGCACGGTGCCCAGCCCGCTCAGCCGCCCCAGCGCGCCCCGCTCGTGGCGCTCGGGGTGCGCCATCGGGTGCAGGGCGACGACCGGGTTGCCGGTACGGCCCGCCCAGCAGCGCAGGGCGACCTGCTGGGCCATGGTGCCGGTGGGGAAGAAAGCGGCGGCCTCGCAGCCCAGCGCGGCTGCGGTGCGCTCCTCCAGGCGGGCGACGATCCCGTCGCCGTAGATGTCGGGGCTGCCGTCCAGGTCGTACACCTCGGAGCCCTCCTCCGCCAGCCGGGCCAGCCGCCCGGCGAGCGTGCCGTCCACCGGGCCGTCGGACAGCTTCCGCCGCGCCGCGGTCCACGCCGCGAGCCTGCGGGCCCGCTCGGCCTCGGCGTTCCCTGCCTCGGCGTTCCCTGCCTCGGCGTTCCCGGCACCGGTGTCCCCGGCACCGGAGCCCCCTGCCCCGGTGTCCTCGCGCGCTTCCCCTGCTTCCCCGGTTGCCTCGTCAGCGGTCATGCGCCCGATGATCCCCCACCGCGCGGGCCCGGCGCCGGTCTTTTCCCGCCGGTCCCCGCCGGTCCGGTGGGGCCTCAGCGCAGCACCGCCTCCAGGAAGTCGCTGCCCAGCCGCGCCACGACGGTGACGTCCAGGCGGTGCTGCACGTACCGCCCGTGCCTGCGCGTCGTCAGCAGCCCCGCCTCCCGCAGCGCCTTCAGGTGCCGGGAGACCTCCGGCGCGGTGATCCCCAGCCCGTTCGCCAGCTCACCGGTGGTGTACGGGGCGCGGGCCAGGCTGCGGCACAGCCGGATCCGCACCGGGTGGGCCAGGGCCTCCAGACGGCGCTCCATCACCTCCACCGACCCCGGGCCCGCGCGCAGTTCGCCCGAGGCGACCGGGTACTCGATCACCGGCCGCCAGCCCGGGGCGTGCAGCACCAGCAGATGGGGCCAGCCGAAGGCGGTGGGCACCATGGTCATCCCCGGCCCGACGGCCGGGTCCACCGCCGTCGTCCTGCCCTGCGCCAGCTTGTCGACGACCACGCGCCGCCCGCCGCCGTCCTCCTCCACGGTGATCGCGGACGACGCGGCGGCCAGCGCCTCGGCCAGCCCCCTGCGCCGCAGCAGGTCCGTCTTGTGCCGGGCGTCGGCGGTGAGCTGTCCGCGCACCCGCTGCCAGGTGTCGGCGAAGAACGCCCGGTCGCAGTCCTCCAGCAGCCGCCGTATCCAGACCCGTACCGCGGGCGGGTCCGCCAGCAGGTGCCGCACGAACTCCAGTTGCTTGGGCCCGCGCGCCGCGGCCCGCTCCAGGGCCCGCCGCCGGGCCCCCTCGTCGACCAGCGGCGAGGGACCCTCGCCGCTGTAGTCGGCGGAGCAGTTGATCTCCAGCGCGGCCCGGACGTACCGCTCGTCGTCCAGCCGGTCCACGGAGTCCAGCTCCTCGGCGAGCGTGGCGCCGGGCCGGGGACCGCCGGGCAGCAGGATGTCGGAGCGGATGGAACGCCACAGGATGTCCGCGTCGGAGAGCCGCCCGGCGAGGTCCGGTCCGAGCCCGGCGAGCGTCGTGGTCGTCCAGCCGTGCAGCCCGGGGTGGTGCGAGGGCTCGGAGAGGGCGTGCAGGGCGGCGCTCAGCTCCGCCAGCGGGGAGGGGGAGAAGACGACGTGCTCCTCGGGCAGGCCGGTGATGTCGATGACCAGGCTCATGGGGCCATCCTGCCCGCCGCCGGCCGCGCCCCCGCCGCCGTTTGACGGCCGTGGTCAATCGGCGTGCCCGGTCGCCGCGGGCGGGCGCAGCGTGGGGGCATGAGCTTCCAAGCCGAGTACGCACTCGCCCAGTACCGGGCCGCCCGGCACGGGCAGGAGCCGCCGCCCCTGCCGGGCCTGGCAGACCCGCACGCAGGCCGGGAGTTCCGGGCCGCCCTCCTGGACTCCCGGCCGGCTCCCCGCCCCGCCGTACCGCTCCTCGCGCGTCTGCGCCGGGCGCTGCCGGCCCGGCGGCGGGAGCCCTGCTGACCGGTCGGCCGCCCGCCCGGCGGGGCCCCGGGCCCCGCGCCGGCCCGTCCCGCGCCCGTCCCGCCCGGCGGGCGGGCAGAACGGGGAGCCGGCGAGTCCGCGTAGCATGGCAGCAATCGTCCGGTACCGGGTCCTGCGGACTGGAACGGAAGGCCGAGCCCACGTGAACCAACCTCCCTCCGGCGCCGCCGGGGACCGTCCCGCGCGCCTGACCGTCGGCGTCGTCGGCGCGGGCCGCGTCGGCCCCGCCCTGGCCGCGGCGGTCGGGGCAGTCACCGGGGCCGACGGCCTGCACGCGGTCACCCCGGTCGTCACCGCCTCCTACAGCGGTCTGTTCACGTCCTTCTTCGACGTCGTCGACACCACCGCGCTGCACGGCAAGCCGGTCCTGATGGCCGCCCCCCGCGGCACC
>NZ_JBKJFM010000188.1:0-10130 GCF_046614825.1 Streptomyces nanhaiensis | reverse complement strand
CCACCCTCCCGCCGACGCCGCCCGCGCGCTGGCAGACGAGTGCAGCGCCGACCGCAGCCTGCACCCCGGGCAGCAGCGGCTCCTCGCGCGCGCCGGCCGCGCGCAGGACGTCGCGGACGGTGTCGAGGGCGTACGGGTCGGCGCCCTCGTCGGCGACCAGCAGCACCTCCCGGCCGACGGGCACGGACGGACCGCGCGTGCGCAGGGACTGGGGGCGCGGCCACACACCGGGGGCGCCCTCCAGGCGGACGCGGTCGTCCGGGCCCGCGGCCTGGCGCGCGGGTTCCTCCGCGGTCCTGTCCTGGGGCGGGGCCGAGTGCGCGGCCGGTGCGCCGCCGAGCAGTCCGCCGAGGACGGCCGCGACCAGTGCCGTCGCACCGGTCCGGCGTGTGGCGCGGCCATGCGTCGCGTGGTTCACGTCTTCCTCAGGCCCCTCTCGACCCGTTTCCCGGCCCGCAGCCCCAGTCCGGTTCCCCGCTCCGGCCCGGAGCGGCTCCCCGGCCGGGCCCCGGGCCCGCCGATCGGTGACGAGCCCATCACCGCCGTGGTGAGGGTGTCAACGACAGGGGCCGAAGTGCCCGGTTTGTCGACCGGTGCGGCCGAGGCGGGAAGAACCGGGGGCGTGCTGGGGCGGGCCGTGCCCGGATGCCCGGCCGTACGCCCAACCGGACGGCCGGCCCGCGGGGAGGCGGTAAATCCTGGTCGAGATGCCCGCTTTGCTCGAATGCCCTACGCTGACAGGCGCGTCACACCGCGAAATCATCGGCGGCGACTCTGTGAGCCATGTCACGTTTATGCCGCCGAAAGTGTCTGGGTTCCGCCTCAGTGGGTAGGGCCCTGATGTCCGACCGACAGCAACGAACGGAGGCCTCCGTGGCCGCGTCCGCTGAACTCCTCACCCCCCTCCCCCTGTTCCCCAAACAGGGGCAGGAGCCGATCGACCTGTCCGGAGTCTCCGACCCCGACTCCGGCCTGGACGGCTCCTGCTCCTGGGACTACGCCGAGACACCGCTGACCAGCGAACCCCCGCTCGCCGACGCCGCCCCGCTCACCAGTGAGCCGCCGCTGGCCGCCGAACTCCCGCTGACCAGTGAACCGGCCGGGGTGGGATACGGAACGGATTCCGCGGAGATCTAGGCCCGGAGAGCCCAGGGAGAGCGGAGGGAGTTCCCATGAGCCGACTGGCGCGACTGGCCGCGGCGCACGGAGTCTGCACCTCCTACGACCCGGCCCCGGGCCGTACGATCCGGGTGCCCGACGACACGATCGTCGAAGTGCTCGCCGCACTGGGCGTCGACGCCTCCACCCCGGACGCCGTACGCGACGCCCTGGCGCGCCACGCGCGCGAGGAGGCGGCCCGGCTGCTGCCGCCCACCGTCGTCGTACGCGCGGCCTCCTCCCGCGGCGACACCTCCCCGCCCGCCACGTCCCAGCCCGCCGTCCGCGGCGGCGTCCCCCCGCTCCCCGACGGCACCGCGCTGAGGGTCGAGACGGAGGACGGGCGCACCCTGGACTGGGGGGCCGACCCGGACGCCGAAGGCGAGCGGCTGCCCCTGGGCTGCCACACCCTCCACGCCGAGGCCCCCGACGGCCGCACCGCGAGCGCCGCCCTGATCGTCGCCCCGGACCGCTTCCCGGCCGTCCGGGGCCGTTCCTTCGGCCTGCTCGTCCAGCTCTACTCGCTGCTGTCCTCGCGCTCGTGGGGCATGGGCGACCTCGCCGACCTCGCCGATCTGGCCGCCTGGTCCGGGCGCGCGACCGGAGCCGACTTCATCCAGCTCAACCCCCTGCACTCGGCCGTGCCCGCCGCCGAGGGCGAGAGGGTGGACCCCTCCCCCTACCGGCCCTCCTCGCGGCGCTTCGCCGACCCGGTGCACCTGCGGATCGAGGAGATCCCCGAGTACGCCTACCTGCGCGGCGAGGCCCGCGCGAAGGCGGACGCACTGCTGGCCCAGGCCGCCGAACTGCGCGAGGCCACCCTCGCCAAGGACGGGATGATCGACCGCGACGCGGTGTGGTCGCTCAAGCGCCGCGCCCTGGAACTGGTGCGCACCGTCCCCCTCGGCCCCGGCCGCCACGTCGCGTACTGCGACTTCCTCGCCGAACAGGGCCAGGACCTGGAGGACCACGCCGTCTGGTGCGCCCTCGCCGAGATCCACGGGCCGGACTGGCGCTCCTGGCCCGCCGGCCTGGACGACCCCCGCTCGGCCGCCACCGCCCGCGCCCGCGGTGAACTGCTGGACCGGGTGGACTTCCACACCTGGCTGGCCTGGCTCACCGACGCCCAGCTCGCCCGCGCCCAGCGCACCGCCCGCGACGCGGGCATGTCCATCGGCCTGGTGCACGACATGGCGCTCGGCGTCCACCCCTCCGGGGCGGAGGCCTGGGCGCTCAAGGACTTCCTGGCCACCGGCATGTCCATCGGCGCCCCGCCGGACGCCTTCAGCCCCCACGGCCAGGACTGGGGCCTGCCGCCCTGGAACCCGGGCGCGCTGGCCGCCTCCGGCTACGCCCCCTACCGCACGCTGCTGCGCGGGCTGCTGAGGCACACCGGCGGCCTGCGCATCGACCACGTGATGGGCCTGTTCCGGCTGTGGTGGATCCCCGAGGGCCGCCCGCCCACGGAGGGCGCCTACGTGCGCTACGACGCCGAGGCCATGCTCGGAGTGCTCGCCCTGGAGGCGTACCGCGCCGGATCGGTCGTCGTGGGCGAGGACCTGGGCACCGTCGAGCCGGGCGTGCGCGGAGAGCTGGCCGGGCGCGGCGTGCTGGGCACCTCCGTGCTGTGGTTCGAGCGCGACTACGACCACATCCGCACCCCCAACCACGAGACCCCCCAGCCGCTGGAGCCGCAGGACTGGCGCGCCGACTGCCTGGCCACCGCCACCACCCACGACCTGCCCAGCACCGCCGCCCGCCTCAGCGGCGACCACGTACGGCTGCGCGACGGCCTCGGGCTGCTGGCGGGCCCGCTCGCCGATGAGCAGACCCGGGACGCCATGGAGACCGCCGAGTGGATCTCCCACCTGACCCGTCTGGACCTGCTGCCGGAGGGGCCGGGCGAGGAGGAGAGCGAGATCAGGGGCCTGTACCGCTTCCTGGCCCGCACCCCCGCGAGGATGGTCGGGGTCTGGCTGCCCGACGGCGTCGGGGACCGGCGCCCGCAGAACGTGCCGGGCACCTGGGACCAGTACCCCAACTGGCGGCTGCCCGTCGCCGACGGCGACGGCAGGCCCGTCACCCTGGAGGAGCTGGTCACCTCGCCCCGGATGCGCGATCTGCTGGAGACGGTGTACGAGGAGCTGCACGGGCCGCGCGAGCGCCGCATACCGGCACCCGGGCAGCACGGCGGGCAGCACGAGGAGAGCCACGCGGAACCCGAAGACCACCCTGGACGCGTGACCTCCGGAGAGGTTCGCTAGCGTTGACTCCGTGGACAACAAGGTCAAGGTCAACGAGAACGTCAGGAGCGCCGGCACCGCCGTGCGCGCCGGATTCGTCACCGCCCTCACCGCGCTGACGCTGCTGGTCGCCTCCCCCTCCGCCCTCGCCCTCTACCGCGACGACGGCGACGACCCGGGCACCGGCCTGAGCGTGGTCGAGACCCTCGGCCTGTACGTCGTGGCGCCCCTCGCCCTGTTCGCGATCATCGCCGCGCTGGTGATGGTCGGCGACAAGTCCTCGCGCCCGAGCGGCCAGATCGGCGGCCGGCAGGAGCCCAACCGCGGCTGATCCGCGGCCCGCCCCTCCCCGGCGCACCGCGGCGGGGCTCCGGACGACGGACCGGCCCTCCACCGGCCCGCCCGGTGGCCGACCGGGTGATTGGCCCGGCGAACCGGCCGCCGATTGTCCCTGCCGGGAGGACCCGACGGCTCCGTAGCGTCACGGCATGACCCTGCGGACACGGCCGGCTCCGTCCCGGCGGCTGGCACTGGCCCAACTGATCAACTCCGTCGGCGACGGCGCGTACTACGTCTGCTCCGCGCTGTACTTCACCCGCGTCGTCGGCCTGTCCGCGACCGAGGTCGGCCTCGGCCTCACCGTCGGGTGGGCGGCCGGCGCGGTGGCGGGCGTACCCCTGGGCCACCTGGCCGACCGGCGCGGGGCGCGCGGCACGGCCGCCGCGCTGGCGGTGGCCACGGGAGCGGCGGTCGCCGTCTTCCTCACCGTCCGCGGCCTGCCCGCCTTCGTCCTGGCCGCCGTGCTGTACGCCTGCTGCCAGTGCGGGCTGGGCGCGGCCCGGCAGGCGCTGCTGGCCGCCCTGGTCACCGAGCGGGAGCGCACCCGCGTCCGCGCGTACCTGCAGTCCACGGCGAACGCCGGACTCGCCGCCGGCGCCGCGCTCGGCGGCCTGGCCCTCCACCTCGACACCGCCGCCGCGTACCGCGCGGTCCTGGCGGCGGACGCGCTCGCCTTCCTCGCCGCCGCCCTCGTCCTGACGCGCCTGCCCGCCGTCACCCCCACCCCGCCGGCGGCGTCCGGCACCCCGCGGCTGGCCGTCCTGCGCGACCGCCCGTACGCGCTGATCACCGCGCTTCACACGGCGCTGCTGCTGTACATGCCGCTGCTCAGCGTCGTCATCCCGCTGTGGGTGGTGCAGCGCACCGAGGCCCCGCGCTGGACGGTGGCGGCGCTGCTGATGCTCAACACCCTCGGCGTCGTCGCCCTCCAGGTCCGCGTGGCGCGCGGGGTGCGGGACCTGCGCACCGCCACCCGCCACATACGCGCCGCGGGCGTGCTGATGCTCGTCTCCTGCGCGGCCTTCGCCCTCACCACCGTCCCCGCCTCGCCGTGGACGGCCCTCGCGGTCCTCCTGGCGGCCGCCTGCCTCCAGGTCCTGGGTGAGACGGCGCTGGCCTCCGGCGCCTGGGAGATCTCCTTCGGCCTCGCCCCGGAGGGCCGCCACGGCCAGTACCAGGGCTTCTTCGGCACGGGAGCGGCCGTCGCCCGCATGTTCGGCCCGCTGCTGCTGACCTGGCTGGTCCTGGGCGGCGGCCCGCTCGGCTGGCTCGCCCTGGGCGCGGCCTTCCTCGCCGCCTCCTGGGCCATGGGCCCGGCAGTCCGGTGGGCGGCGGCCTCCCGGCCCGCCGATGCCGCCGCTGTCTCCGCCTCCGGTCCGGAACCGGCCACGACCGCGCCGTAAGGCGCGGTGGCGCGCGGGCCCGGCGCGGGCGTCAGAGCATGCCGCTCTTGACCGCCGTCACGAAGGCTGACCGGCCGGCGTTCGGGAAGACCGGCGCGGGCCCGTCGGGGGCCTTACTTCCGGGCCGGTCGGCACAGGCGCTGCGGGTGTTCGCCGGTGCCGAGGATCTCGTCGAACAGCCTGGAGGCGTCCGGCTGCGGGCGGCGCACCGCCGTCTCGAACCGGCCGACGTAGGTGCCGGATCGGGTGGGTCCGTGAGGCAGGCGGGGGCTGCGGTGGTGCTCGAAGTCGGCTGTGTCGGCCGGAAGTTCGCTCTGTTCAACCCCTTGACCGAGGACGGTCCGCCGCTAAGGTCTAGACCTGAGAACCTCAGGTCTAGACCTCAGGTCAGCCTCTGTCCTCGTCCCACGGCGCTGTCCGTGTGAGGGCACGGCGCGTGGACGGCGACACCTCTCGCGGCATCCGGTGTGTCCACGCTCCCGCGCCACCCGGCGGGGCGGTGCGACCGGCACGGCGTGCGCGCCGTACCCCACCCGGTCGCACCGGGCTTCCGGGTGGCGGTCTCGACGACACCGAAGAAAGTGGAATGGCATGAACACGAAGAAGCGAGTGGCCCTTGCGCTCGGCGCGATGGTCGCCCCCCTGCTCGCCGTCAGCCTTCCGGCGGGTACGGCCAACGCCCACGGCTGGGTGACCGACCCCGGCAGCCGCCAGGACCAGTGCGCCGAGGGCGTCGTCGACTGCGGCCAGATCTCGTACGAGCCGCAGAGCGTCGAGGGGCCGAAGGGGCTCAGGAGCTGCAGTGGCGGCAACCAGCAGTTCGCCGAACTCGACGACGACAGCAAGGCCTGGCGGGTCACGCCGGTCGGTTCCTCCCACACCTTCACCTGGAGCCTGACGGCGCGCCACGCCACCGACACGTGGCAGTACTTCATCGGCGACCGGAAGATCGCCGAGTTCGACGGCAACCGTGCTCAGCCGCCCTCCCAGGTCAGCCACCAGGTGAACTTCGGCGGCCTCACCGGCCGTCAGAAGGTCCTCGCGGTGTGGAACGTGGCGGACACCGCCAACGCCTTCTACGCCTGCATCGACGTCAACATCGGCGGCACGGGCGGCGGTGACGGCGGTGGCGACGGCGGCGGCGACGGAGAGCCGGGCGCCTGCGCCTCGCCGAACTGGGGCGCCGGGAACGTGTACACCGGCGGCAGCACCGTCACCCACGAGGGGCACACCTGGCGCGCCAAGTGGTGGACGCAGGGCGAGGAGCCCGGCACCACCGGCGAGTGGGGCGTCTGGGAGGACCTCGGAGCCTGCGCGGCCGCCTGACCCGGTGACCGCGTGACCGCGTGACCGCGTGGTCTTGCGGCCGTGTGACCGCGGCCGGGCCGGCGCGCGCCCGCAGGGGCGCGCGCCGGCCCTCTCGGTTCCCCGCCATACGTGCGCCGCGTACGCCTTCAGCCGGTGACGCGGCCGGGGTCGCGCAGCCGGATCTCCTGGCGGCCGTCGCGGGTGACCGTCAGGCCGAACTCGCCCTGTCGCGGGCAGCCTTCGGCCTCGTACACGCGCCGGGCGGCCTCCACCCGGTCCCACAGGGAGGCGGGGCCGTACCGCCAGACCTCGAACGGGCCTCCGCCGTCCCCGGCCCGGCCGCCCCCGCCGCGGTGGCCGCCGTCAGCGCGGCCGGCCGGGGGCGAGCGGATGTGGGGCGGAAGCGGCCGGGCCCGCCGCCGCCCGGAGAGGGGCGGTGGCGGGCCCGGCGGGGGGATCCTCGGGCTGCCCACCGCATACGGTCGGCGGCGGGCGGACGTCCTGCGGCCGGACGCGCTCAGCGGCGCTTGCGGCTCTCCTTCCACTGCTCCCACTTGGCGTCCTTCAGAGAGGACCGCAGGGCGTAGAAGGCGGGCTTGCGCTCGAAGTCCTCGGTCATGACCGTCGCCGAGCCCTCGCCCTGGAAGAACACCGGCACCCAGGAGTACTTGTCGGTGAAGCCCCAGATGGTGAAGGAGTTGCACTCCTCGACCGCCAGGCACGCCTCCAGCACCCGCTGGTACCAGTCGGCCTGCTGCTTCTGCTGCTCGGCGGTGGGCACGCCGCTCTCCGGCAGGTCCATGCGGATGTCCAGCTCGGTGACGGCCGTCTCCAGGCCGAGGTCGTCGAACCGCTGCAGGTTCTGCTGGAGGTCGCCCGGGAAGCCGTAGCGCATGCTCAGGTGCGCCTGCACGGAGAAGCCGTGCACGGGCACGCCCTGCGCGAGCAGCTCCTGGCTGAGCTCGTAGTAGGCGTCGCTCTTGGCGTTGTCGCTCTCCACGTTGTAGTCGTTGAAGAACAGCCTCGCCTCCGGGTCGGCCTCGTGGGCCCAGCGGAAGGCGTCGGCGATGATCTCCGGTCCGAGCTCGCGGATCCAGATGTTGTCCTGGGTGCGCAGGTTGCCCTGGTCGTCGAAGATCTCGTTGGCCACGTCCCACTGCTGGATCTTGCCGGCGTAGCGGCCGACGACGGTGGTGATGTGCTCGCGCAGGATCTCGCGCAGCTCCTCCTTGGAGAAGTCGCCCTGCTCCAGCCACTCGGGGTTCTGGCTGTGCCACAGGAGCGTGTGGCCGCGCACGACCTGCCGGTGGCGCTCGGCGAACTCGACGATGGCGTCGGCCGCCCCGAAGTCGTAGGTGTCCCGCTCGGGGTGGATGAACTCCCACTTCATCTGGTTCTCGGGGGAGACCGAGTTGAACTGCTGCCCCAGGATCTTCCGGTACTTCCGGTCGTGGGTGAACGGGTCCGGGTAGTCCTGCTCGAGGTGGTGGCCGCCACCCGCCACGGCGGTGCCCACGTAGAACCCCTTGGGAGCGGCCTCGCGAAGCCGGTCGAACTTGGCGTTGGAGTGGGGCGCGGCCTGCTGGTCGGCGGGCGGGGCGGCCGTGGCCGAGGTCACCACCAGGGGCAGGGACAGTGCGGCCGCGGTGAGTGCGGCGGTGGCGATGCGGATGGGTCTCATCGGAGGGCTCCCATTTTCGGTCGACCTTTTCAAAGTTTCCGGAAAGTTTCCGGACACTTGGTTCAGGGACGCTAAGGGCCGTTCGGCCAGGGCGTCAATACCCGTGCACCGCCGTGTTGGCCGCCGCCGTCCCGCGCACCGGTGTGCCGGGTGGGACGCAAGGGGGTGCGGACGCGGGGGGAGGCGCGGGGACGCATGGCGCGTGGCAGACTCGGCGCATGATCGTCGAACGCGCGTACGCACACGTGGAGTCGTACGACGACGGGGAATGGCCCTGGTCCCTCCCCTGCGTACGGGCGCTCCTCACGGACGGGCTGCGCTTCACCGCGCCGGTGACGTTCCTGGTGGGCGAGAACGGTTCGGGGAAGTCCACGCTGGTCGAGGCCCTGGCGGAGGGCTTCGGTCTGGACCCCTGGGGCGGCTCGCACGACTGGCGCTACGCGAGCCCGCGCGCCAAGTCGGAGCTGGGGGAGCGGATCCGGTTCGACGCGGCGCCGCGCGGGCGGCGCATGCTCGGAAGCTGGTCCGCCCGCACCGGGTTCTTCCTGCGGGCGGAGACGGCGCTGGACGCGCTGGAACGGGAGGGGTTCGCGCCGGATTCGGTCAGCCACGGCGAGGGATTCCTCGCCGCGTTCCGGGGGAAGTTCCTGAGACCCGGGCTGTATGTGATGGACGAGCCGGAGGCGGCGCTGTCGTTCGCGTCCTGCCTGGAACTGATCGGCCACATCGACCGGTTGGCGAGGAGCGGCGGCCAGGTCGTCTGCGCCACCCACTCACCGCTGCTGACCGCACTGCCGGGCGCGGACGTCATCGAGGTCGGCGACCACGGCCTGCGCCGGACGGCCTGGGGCGAACTCGCCCTGGTCGACCACTGGCGCCGCTACCTGGCCGACCCCGGGGCCTACCTGCGGCACGTCCTGGACTGAGGACCGCCCCCCGGGGCGCTCCCTGGGCGCTCTCCGCGGCGGGCCGGCACGCCCGGTGGGCGGCCGTGCCTAGTGGGCGACCATCCCGTGCTCGGGCCAGGTGCCGGAGGCGCGGTGGACGCGGGCGATCCCGCGGACCGCGGCCCGGAAGCCGAAGGTCTCCTCGCCGTCGTCCGGTTCGGCCCCGTAGGTCGCCTTGTCCAGGGTCATGGCCCGGTCCGTCTCCTCGGGGTGCCCGCCGAACGCGTAGCGCACGGTGGAGGCGTCCTCGGAGAGCTTGCGGTAGTGGACGAGTATCGCCATCAGTGCCGTTCCTCCCGGGCGTCCCCCGGCATCCTGGCCCACCGCCGCGCCCGGCACAACGCCCTTTCCACCCGCCCCGCCCGCCCCGGGCCGCGCGGCTGTCGGTGCGACGTGCGAACATGCCACGCCATGGATCTGTCCTCGCTCATCGCACGGCTCACGCTCCCGCCGTCGACGGACTCCGGCCGGCCCGCCGTGCCCGTCCCCGTCGACTGGGACGCGGTCGAGAGCTGGCTTGGGCTGGGGCTGCCCGCCGACTACAGGGCGCTGGTCTCCGCCCTCGGGCCGCTGGAGATCGGCGGGCGGCTGCGGCTGCACGCGCCGTGCGAGCGGGAGGGGGGATACGACTACGGGGACTGGCTGTGGGAGACCCACCGGGAGTGCCGCATCTCCTCCCGCCGGGCCCTGCGGCGGGAGCCGCCGCCGTTCCACCCCGAGCCCGGCGGGCTGCTGGCCTGGGGCGATACGCGGGAGGGCGTCAGGCTGCTCTGGGACACCGGGGCGTCCGGCGACCCCGACCGGTGGCCGGTCGTCGTGTTCGACGCGGAGGCCGCCCGGCGCGGGAGCGATCCGTGGCACGAGTGCGGGACGACACTGACGCAGACCCTGGCCGCCCTGCTGACCACCGGGATCCGGATGCCCGGCGGCGGGGCGCTCGGACCGCTGCCGCCCACCGCGCGCCGTACCGCCTTCCTGGTCGGCGCCCGCCCCTGGAGGCCGCCCGCGCCCGGGCCGGCGCCGGAGCGCGGGGGCTCGGCCCCGGCGCACG
>NZ_JBKJFM010000187.1:0-10241 GCF_046614825.1 Streptomyces nanhaiensis | reverse complement strand
CGGCCGGGGCCGCCGGAGCGGCGCGGGGCGGAGCGGTGGCGGGGGCGGCCCGGGGGCCGAGACGCGTGTGCGGCACCTCTCCACGCTAGGGCCGCGCAGGCGCGCGACCGGCGCAAACGCGCCAGTGCGGGGCCCGGTCCCCACCCGGTCGGCCGACAGCGGACCGGACTCCGTGCGCTCCGCGCCGCCGTCCTCTGCCCGTCCTTCTCCCGCGTTACCCGGCTTCTCCGGGGGGAAGCGGAACGAACCGGCGCGCGTCACGCACCGCGCATCCGCCTGTGCGACCTGCGCTCCCCCCGGCGCGTTACCACGGCACTCGGTCACCCGTTGTGCATGTGAACCAGAACCGAACGCCAGGAGTTTCCCCGTGTCCCCCATGCTCGATGTCAGCGACGACGTCCGCGCCGAGATCGGCGAGGAGGAAGCCGCCCGGCTGATCGCCGGTGACAGCGCCCCCGGCAGCTACGACTGCACCTCATGCCGCGCCCCCGGCGACCCCGAGCAGGAGCGCACCAGCACCGTGCTCTTCCTCGGCGAGGAGACGGCCGTGCTCGCCTTCGCCCACGCGACCTGCATCCCGTCCCAGGTCGTCCCGGTCTCCGAGGAGCAGCTCAAGGACGCCGTGCGCACCATCACCGGCGGGTCCGGGGCGGGCGAAGCCCCCGCACCGGGCGGCGCGCCCCTGCCGTACTCCCCCTCCGGCGCGCCCTCCGCCGGATCCGGGCCCACCCCCGCACCGCGCCAGGCCGTGCTGGGCGTGACCTGCGGCCAGGTGCTCATCGACGACCAGCTCCACCCCGCGCTCGTCGTCGAGCCCACCGCGCCCATCGCCCGCCCCGGCTCCGACGGTCCCGGCGACGACTTCCTGCCGCTCCTCATCGAGCAGGGCTTCATGCCCGTGAACGACGTGGCACGCGCCCCGGCGCCGGTCGGCGGCTGGTCCGTCCTGCTGGCCATGGGCCGCCTCCACGCCATCCTCCAGCCGGGCCCCGGCGGCGGGCAGCCCACCTCCTGGTGGCAGGCGCACCAGCCGCTGCCGGTCACCGACGACTGGCGGACGGCGGCCAACCGGAGCCGGACGGTCTACGTCTACGCCGCACCGGTCGGCACCATCGGGCAGCAGCCGCGCGAGGACCTGCTGCGCGACGCGCTGGAGAAGGCCGCCGCGGGCGGCCTCCTGGTGGCCGCCGCCATGCCGCTGGCGGGCACCTGAGGACCCCGGGAAACCCGCAGGGCCCGCTTCCCCCTACCGGGGTTTCCCTCCTCCGGGCCCGCATCCGCCGGGCGGCGTGATCGTTGGCACTGACGTGCAGCCTTACGAACCTTCCCGCACCCACAACGCGCATCTCAACCGCGGCCAGATCCCGGGGATGCGCGCCCCCCACGAGCCCATGTCGGGCCACTTCCCGGCCACTCCGATCTACGACGCGCTGTACGCCGAGTACCGGCGCCTGTTCCGGGCCCTGCCCGGGGACCGGAGCGGCGAGGAGGAACTGCGGTTCACGGGCTTCGGCACCGGTACGGCCCACTGGTACGGCGGGCGCCGGGCCGGCGGCTTCCTCCCCGCCGCTCCGGCGCCCGCCGTCCTGCCGCCCGCTCCGCGGGACGGCCGCCCCTACGACCGGTGAGGGCCGTGCCCCGCAGAGGGGCACGACCCTCACCGGTCGTCCGCGGCGGGCGGGGCGGGCACCGGCCTGCGCCTTCCCCGCCCCCGCCTCACTTCTTGCGCCCGCGCTTCTCGCGCACCCGCACCGAGATGTGGATGGGCGTGCCCTCGAAACCGAACTCCTCGCGCAGCCTGCGCTCGATGAACCGGCGGTAGCCGGCCTCCAGGAAACCGGAGGCGAACAGGACGAAGCGCGGCGGGCGGGTGCCCGCCTGTGTGCCGAAGAGGATGCGGGGCTGCTTGCCGCCCCGGATCGGGTGGGGGTGGGCGGCGACCAGTTCGCCGAGGAAGGCGTTGAGCCGCCCGGTCGGCACCCGGGTCTCCCAGCCCGCCAGCGCGGTCTCGATCGCCGGCACCAGCTTCTCCATGTGGCGGCCGGTGCGCGCCGAGACGTTCACCCGCGGCGCCCACTTCACCTGGCCGAGATCGGTCTCGATCTCGCGCTCCAGGTAGTAGCGGCGCTCCTCGTCGAGGGTGTCCCACTTGTTGTACGCGATGACCAGCGCGCGCCCGGCGTCGACCGCCATGGTGATGATGCGGGTGTCCTGGACGCTGACCGGCTCGCTGACGTCGATGAGGACGACCGCGACCTCGGCCTTCTCCAGGGCGGCGGCCGTGCGCAGCGAGGCGTAGTAGTCGGCGCCCTCGGTCAGGTGCACCCGGCGCCGGATGCCCGCGGTGTCGACGAACTTCCAGGTCTTGCCGCCGAGTTCGATCAGCTCGTCGACCGGATCGCGGGTGGTGCCCGCCAGTTGGTCGACGACCACCCGGTCCTCCCCCGCGACCTTGTTCAGCAGCGAGGACTTGCCGACGTTGGGGCGGCCGATCAGCGCCACCCGGCGCGGCCCGCCGATTCCGCCGCCGAAGGTCTGCGGCGGCGCCTCGGGCAGCACCTTCAGCACCTCGTCCAGCAGATCGCCGGTGCCCCTGCCGTGCAGCGCGGAGACCGGGTGGGGCTCGCCGAGGCCGAGCGACCACAGCATAGCGGCGTCCGCCTCGCCGGAGGGCCCGTCGACCTTGTTGGCGCACAGCACCACGGGCTTGCCCGCCTTGCGCAGCAGCCTGACGACGGCCTCGTCGGTGTCGGTCGCGCCGACCGTGGCGTCCACCACGAAGACCACCGCGTCGGCGGCCTCGATCGCGAACTCGGCCTGGGCCGCCACCGAGGCGTCGATGCCCAGGACGTCCTGCTCCCAGCCTCCGGTGTCGACCACCTTGAAGCGGCGTCCCGCCCACTCGGCCTCGTAGGTGACCCGGTCCCGGGTGACGCCGGGGCGGTCCTCCACGACGGCCTCGCGGCGGCCGAGGACGCGGTTGACCAGAGTCGACTTGCCGACGTTCGGCCGGCCGACGACGGCCAGCACCGGCAGCGGCCCGTGCCCGGCCTCGCCGAGCGCCCCCTCGACGTCCTCGGCGTCGAAACCCTCCTGCGCGGCGAGCTCCATGAACTCCGCGTACTCGGCGTCGCCGAGCTCACCGTGCCCGTGCTCGTCGCCGACGTGGGTCTGCTCGTTCATGAAGTCCTGTCCTCGTGTGTACGTGTTGTCCGTGGCCCTGCGTGCCCCGTGTCCCTGCGTGCCCCGTGGGGCGCACGCCCCCGTCCGGGGCGGTGCGCGCCCCCGCGCGGTACGCGCGGGCGCCACGGGTGCAGAGGTCCAGTGTCGCCTAACCGCGCCCGGTGACGTGCCGGGCGTCGGTCAGGTGGGCCGTCAGCCGTCTGCCGATGCGCACCGTCGCCTCGTCCAGCGCCGCCCGGGTGCGCCTGCCGCTGCCGTCGCCCGCCTCGAAGGGCTCGCCGAAGACGACGTCGACGCGGGCCCGCAGCGGGGGCAGCGCGGGTATCGCGCGCCCGCGCGTCCCGGCCGTCCCCAGCACCGCGACGGGTACGACGGGCGCCCCCGAGCGCAGCGCGAAATAGGCCAGGCCCGAGCGGAGCGAGGCGAAGTCGCCCTCCCCCCGGGTGCCCTCCGGGAAGATGCCCAGCACACCGCCGCTGCCCAGCACGCCCAGCGCCCTGGTTATCGCGACGCGGTCGGCGGCCTTCCGGTCCACCTCGATCTGGCCGATACCGGTCAGGAAGGGGTCGAGGGGGCCGATGAAGGCCTCCTTCTTGATCAGGAAGTGCACCGGCCGGGGCGCGGTCCCCATCAGCAGCGGGCCGTCCACGGCGTGCGTGTGGTTGACGGCGAGGATCACCGGCCCGGCGGCCGGGACCCGCCAGGCGCCGAGCACCCTGGGCCGCCACAGCCCGTACATCAGGCCGATCCCGATGCGCCGCCCGACCGCGGCGCCCCGTGCGCTGGGCAGGCCCGGGCCGCCGCTGCCGCTGTCCGCCGCGCTCACCTGGCCTGCTGCTTCTCTTCGATCAGGGTGACGACGCACTCGATGACCTGCTCCAGGGTCAGTTCGGTGGTGTCCACCTCGACCGCGTCGTCCGCCTTGCGCAGCGGGGAGGTCTTGCGGCCGGCGTCGGCGGCGTCCCTCCTGAGCAGCGCCTCTCGGGTGGCGTCCAGGTCGACCGGGCGGCCGCCGCTGCCCTTCAGCTCGCCGCCGCGCCGGGCCGCGCGGGCCTCGGGGGAGGCGGTGAGGAAGATCTTCAGGTCCGCGTCGGGCAGGACGGTGGTGCCGATGTCCCGGCCCTCGACGACGATGCCGGTGGGGGCTCCCGCGGCGATGGCCCGCTGGAGCTCGGTGATCCTGGTGCGCACCGCGGGCACCGCGCTGACCGCGCTGACCGCGCCGGTGACCTCCTGGGTGCGGATCGGGCCGGAGGCGTCCGTGCCGTCCACGGTGATGGTCGGCTCGGCCGGGTCGGTGCCGGAGAGGATCTCGGGGCGGTCGGCCGCGGCGGCGACGGCCTCGGCGTCCCGGACGTCGACGTCGTGGGTCAGCATCCACCAGGTGATCGCGCGGTACTGCGCACCGGTGTCCAGGTAGCTCAGGCCGAGCTTGGCCGCGACGGCCCGGGAGGTGCTCGACTTGCCCGTGCCGGAGGGGCCGTCGATGGCGACGATGACGGGGGCCGGGGCGTCCGGGGACACGGAGGACGCCTGCCGGGAGGTTGCTGCCACGGTGTCGGGCACCTTTCTCGAACTGCTGGGAGCACGGGTGGGACGCGGGCGCGGGGGCGCCGGCGAGGGGAACGCCGGCACGCCCTCCCCGTCCGGCACAAGGCTACCGTCGGCCGGGTGCCCCTACTGCTGCCGGATGGCCCAGCCCCGCTCGCGCAGCGCCGCCGCCAGCCCGGGGGCGGCGCTCGGCTCGACCATGAGCTGGACGTGGCCGGCCTGCTGGCCGGTGGCGTGCTCGATCCGGACGTCCTCGATGTTGACGCCGGCCCGTCCGGCGTCGGCGAAGATGCGGGCCAGCTCGCCCGGCCGGTCGCTGATGAGCACCGCGACCGTCTCGTAGGCGGCCGGGGCCTGCCCGTGCTTGCCCGGGATCCGGGCCCGGCCGCTGTTGCCGCGGCGCAGCACATCCTCGATGCCCGCCGCGCCGCCGGTGCGCTCGGTCTCGTCGGCGGACTCCAGCGCGCGCAGCGCCCGCACCGTCTCCTCCAGGTCGCCTGCCACCGCGGCAAGGACGTCGGCGACGGGGCCGGGGTTGGCCGACAGGATGTCGATCCACATGCCCGGGTCGGAGGCGGCGATCCGCGTCACGTCGCGGATGCCCTGGCCGCACAGGCGCACGGCCGTCTCGTCGGCGCCCTCCAGGCGGGCGGCGACCAGGCTGGACAGCAGCTGCGGGGTGTGCGAGACCAGGGCGACGGCCCGGTCGTGGGCGTCGGCGTCCATCACCACGGGTACGGCGCGGCAGAGCGAGACCAGCTCCAGCGCGAGGTTGAGCACCTCGGTGTCGGTCTCCGGGGTGGGGGTGAGGACCCAGGGCCGCCCCTCGAAGAGGTCGGCGGTGGCGGCCAGCGGACCGGAGATCTCACGCCCGGACATCGGGTGCGTGCCCAGGTAGGTGGCCGGATCGCAGCCCAGCGCCTCGGCCTCCCGGCGCGGGCCGCCCTTGACGCTGCCGACGTCCAGATAGCCGCGGGCCGCCTTCCGGCGCTGGGCCGCGGCGAGGACGGCGGGGATGTGGGCGGGCGGCACGGCCACGACGGCGAGGTCCACCGGCCCCTCCGGGGGCCGGTCGGTCCCCGCGCCCAGGGAGGCGGCCGTGCGGGCCTGGTCGGCGTCGTGGTCCTCCAGGTGCACCCGCACCCCGCGCCCGGCCAGGGCCAGGGCGACGGAGGTGCCGATCAGTCCGGTGCCGATGACGAGCGCGGTCCTCACTGGGCGATGTCCTTGCGCAGGGCCGCGGCGGCGCCGAGGTAGACGTGGGAGATCTCGGCCCTGGTCAGCCCGGTCTCGACATGGGCGAGGATGCGGACCACCCGCGGCATGGCGCCGGCCACGTCCAGCTCCTGCGCGCAGATCAGCGGCACGTCCACGATGCCGAGCTTGCGGGCCGCGGCGGCGGGGAAGTCGCTGCGCAGATCGGGGGTGGCGGTGAACCAGACGCTGATCAGGTCGTCGGCCGTCAGCGCGTTGCGCTCCAGCATCGCGGTGAGCAGTCGCGAGACCCGCTCGTCCATGTGCCCGGCCTCGTCCCGGTCCAACTGCACGGCGCCCCGCACCGCTCGTACCGTCACCTGCTCGCTCCCCTGCGTCCGCGGCTGCACTGCTGTCCTGACCAGCGTAGAGGCGGCGTACCGGCTCCCGCGTCCGCGCCCGCCCTGCGAGACGGCCGCGTGCCACAATCGCGGCCATGCCCTCCGCACCCGGCACACCCGCCCCGCACGACCGGGTCCCGCACGGCCCGGCAGCGCACGGCCCGGACCCGCACGACCTGGTGCGCGACCACACCGTCTTCTCCTGTGTGATGGGCTCGCGCGCCTTCGGCCTGGCGACCGAGGACAGCGACACCGACCGGCGCGGCGTGTACGCCGCGCCGACGCCGCTGTTCTGGCGCCTGGACAAGCCCCCGACGCATGTGGAGGGCCCGCGCCCGGAGGAGTTCTCCTGGGAACTGGAGCGCTTCTGCGCACTGGGACTGGCCTCGAACCCCGGCATCCTGGAGTGCCTGCACTCCCCCCTCGTCGAGCGCCTGGACGACACCGGCCGGGAGCTTCTGGCCCTGCGCGGCGCGTTCCTCTCCCGGCACGCGCACCGCACCTTCACCGGGTACGCCGAGGGACAGCACCGCAGGCTGCGGGCGCGGGTGCGCGGCCGCGGCGAGATCCGCTGGAAGCAGGCCATGCACCTGATGCGGCTGCTGCTGTCCTGCCGCGATCTGCTGCGCACCGGGGAACTCGTCCTGGACGCGGGGCCGTACCGGGAGGGCCTGCTGGCCGTCCGGCGCGGCGAGGTGGCCTGGGCCGAGGTGGAGGCCCGGCTCGCGCGCCTCCGCGAGGAGGCGGACGGGGCCGCCTCCGCCACCCCGCTGCCCGCCGAGCCGGACCGCGCCCGGGTGGAGGACTTCCTGGTCCGCGTCCGCCGCGCCTGCGTCTGAGCCGGCCGCCCGGGAGCCGGGAGGCGTGCCGCTCCCGGCCCGGGGAGGACCCCGGGCCGGGACCGGCGGTGTGCGGGCGGGCGGCGGCCTAGAGGTCGACCTCCCGCATCAGCATGCCCACCTCGGTGTTGGTCAGCCGGCGCAGCCAGCCGGACTTCTGGTCGCCCAGCGCGATGGGGCCGAAGCGGGTGCGCACCAGCTTGTCGACGGGGAAGCCGGCCTCGGCGAGCATGCGGCGGACGATGTGCTTGCGGCCCTCGTGGAGGGTGACCTCGACGAGGTAGTTCTTGCCGGTGTTCTCCACGACCTTGAAGTTGTCGGCGCGGGCGTAGCCGTCCTCAAGCTTCACGCCGTCCTTGAGCCGCTTGCCCAGGTCCCGCGGGATGGGCCCCTGGATGGCGGCGAGGTAGGTCTTCGCCACGCCGTAGCGGGGGTGGGTGAGGCGGTGGGCCAGCTCGCCGTGGTTGGTGAGCAGGATCAGCCCCTCGGTCTCGGTGTCGAGGCGGCCGACGTGGAACAGCCGGGTCTCGCGGTTGGTCACGTAGTCGCCCAGGCACTGGCGGCCCTCCGGGTCCTCCATGGAGGAGACGACCCCGGCGGGCTTGTTGAGCGCGAAGAACAGGTAGGACTGCGTGGCGATCGTCAGGCCGTCGACCTTGATCTCGTCCTTCTCCGGGTCCACTCGCAGGCCCTGCTCGACCACGATCTCGCCGTTGACCTCCACCCGGCGCTGGTCGATCAGCTCCTCGCAGGCGCGGCGCGAGCCCATGCCGGCACGGGCCAGGACCTTCTGCAGCCTCTCGCCCTCCGCCTCGCCGAAGGTCTTGGGCAGCTTGAGCGCCGGCTTGGCGTGCCGTGCGCGGTTGCGCTCCTCGATCTGGGCGTCGTACTCGCGGGGGCGCGCCGGGACCGAACGCCCGCGGGCGCCGCCCTTGCCGCCCTGCCCGGGGCCGGTCCTGGGGCCCTTGGGACCTCCCGTCCCGGCACCCGACCTCGGCCCGCCCCGGGAGGCGCCCCCGGGGGCCTGCCCCTGCCTGCCCTCCTGGCTCTGGCCCTGGCCCTGCCGCCGGCCCTGGCCCTTCGCGCCGCCGGGCTTGGCGGACTTGCCCGGTCCGCCCGGCCTGCCCGGCTTGTCGGGCCCGCCGCCGGAGCCGACGTCGTAACGGCGCTCCTCCGGGCGGGGGCGTCCCGCGCGCTTCTGCCTGTCGTCGCGGCTGTTGCCCGCGCCCCGGTGGTTCCGGTTGCTGTTCCTGCCGCTGCTTCGCATCAAGGTTTCCGTCTAACTGTCTCTAAGTCTGGGAATCGCCGCTGTCGTCCACGTCGAACGACGGCACGCCCTCCTGGCTCTCGGCCTCGACCGCGTCCGCCTCGGGGAGGAAGGGCGCGAGTTCCGGAAGCTCGTCCAGACCGCGCAGGCCCATCCGCTCCAGGAAGTAGTTCGTCGTCCTGTACAGGATCGCACCTGTTTCGGGTTCGGTGCCCGCCTCCTCGATCAGCCCGCGCTGGAGGAGGGTGCGCATGACCCCGTCGCAGTTCACCCCGCGCACGGCCGAGACGCGCGAGCGGCTGACCGGTTGACGGTACGCGACCACGGCCAGGGTCTCCAGCGCGGCCTGGGTCAGCCGGGCCTGCCTGCCGTCCAGGACGAAGCTCTCGACGGCGTCGGCGTACTCGGGGCGGGTGTAGTACCGCCAGCCTCCGGCGACCAGCCGCAGGTCGAAGCCGCGGCCCTGCCGGGCGTACTCGTCGGACAGCTCGCGCAGCGCCACGGCGATCGCGCGGCGGGGGCGCTGGAGCACCTTGGCCAGGTGCTCCTCGGTTGCCGGTTCGTCGACGACCATCAGCACCGCCTCCAGGGCGGGCTTGAGGTCCAGCTCGGCGACGGCGGAGGCACCGGCCGGCGGCCGGGGCTCCTCCGCCGCCCCGCCCGTCCCCGCTCCCCCGCTCGTCCCCGTCCCTGCCGGGTCCGTTCCCGTGTCCGTGTCCGCGCTCATCCGAGGCCGTCCTTCCCGTCGCCGCCTGTGCCGTCGCCTGTACCTCCGCCCGCGCCGTCGCCCGCGTCGAACTCGTCGGTGACCAGCGGCCGCGTCTCCTCCCCGCCGCTCCAGCGCACGGTGAGGCCGCCGAGGGCCTCCTCCTGCTCCAGGGCGACCGCGCGCTCGCGGTAGAGCTCCAGCAGCGCCAGGAAGCGGGCGACGACGGTGAGGGTGTCGGCCGCGTCCTCGGTGAGCGCCGCGAAGCTCGCCTCGCCCAGTTCCCGCAGCCTGGCCACCAGGATCTCCGCCTGCTCGCGCACGCTGACCAGCGGGGCGTGGATGTGGTCGACGTAGACCTGCGGTTCCGGTCTGGGCTGCATCGCCTTGACCGCGAGCCGGGCGAAGCCCTCGGGGCCGATGCTGATGACCACCTCGGGCAGCAGCTCGGCGTGGTGCGGCTCCAGCCCCACCGTACGGGGGTGGCGGCGCGCCTCGGCGGCCAGACGGCCGTCGAAGATCCCGGCGACCTGCTTGTACGCGCGGTACTGCAGCAGCCGGGCGAAGAGCAGGTCGCGCGCCTCCAGCAGGGCGAGGTCGGCCTCGTCCTCGACCTCGGCGGCGGGCAGCAGCCGCGCGGCCTTCAGGTCGAGCAGGGTGGCGGCGACGACCAGGAACTCGGTGGTCTGGTCGAGGTCCCAGTCGGGGCCCATGGCGCGGATGTGCGCCATGAACTCGTCGGTGACCTTCGACAGCGCGACCTCGGTGACGTCCAGCTTGTGCCGGGAGATGAGCTGGAGGAGCAGGTCGAAGGGGCCTTCGAAGTTGTCCAGGACGACCTTGAAGCGGCCGTCGCCGGGCTCGGCGTCGCCGTCCCCGGCTTCCTCCCGGTCCTCCTGCCCTCCGCCCTCCCCCGGTGGCGGGCCCTCCCCGGGCTGCGGCTGCCGTACCCGTTCCGGCTCGGGTCCGGACCCGAGTGCCGGAGCCGGTTCCGGTACGGCCTCGGGCCCGGACGGCGGCCCGGGTGCGGGCTCGGGCCCGGCGGCGGCCGGACCCGCCGGACCGGCCGGTTCCGGCTCCCCCGCGGGCTCGGGCCCGGG
>NZ_JBKJFM010000186.1:0-10343 GCF_046614825.1 Streptomyces nanhaiensis | reverse complement strand
CTGCTTGACCAGCAGGGCGTAGACGCCGTTGTAGGCGGCGCTGTTGCGCGTGGCCAGGCTGTCCAGGCGGTCGTCGAGGAAGACCGCCTCGGCCACCGTGTCGGGGGCGGGGGCGTCCGCGTCGCGGCTCCAGGCGATGAGCTGCTCCACGTCGCGCGTGAAGCGGCTCTCGAAGCGGGCCGCGGCGAACCCGGCCGCGGCGACGGCCGCGACGGCCGCCAGGGCGGACGGGCCCAGCGGCTCGGTGCGGAGCACCTCCTCCAGGAAGGGCACCACGACGGTGGCCGCGCCCAGCACCACCGCGGCCAGCACCGCCGCCGGCAGGAAGGGGTTCTCTCTCGTCAGCAGCCGCTCCCGCAGGCCCAGCACGACGCCGAGCTGGGCCGCCAGCAGGGCCAGGAACAGCGTGGTCTGCCACGGCTGCCCGGCGTCGCGCGCCCACAGCGCCGCCGCCAGGGAGGCGGCCGTCACCAGCACGGCCAGCCGCAGGATCCGCAGCCACAGCCCGTCGCCGAGCACATGCTGGCCGGAGGGGCGCGGCGGGCGGTGCATGGCGTTCGGGGAGACCGGTTCGGCTCCCATGGCCACGCCCGTCAGACCGTGGGTGAGCAGGTTGATCCACAGGATCTGGCCCGCCCGCAGCGGCACCGTCAGGCCGAGGAAGGGGCCGACGAGCATCACCAGGATCTCCGCCGCTCCCCCGGCCATGCCGTAGAGCAGGAAGCGGCGGATGTTGTCGTAGACCCGGCGCCCCTCCTCCACCGCCGCGACCACCGTGCGCAGTTCGTCGTCGGCCAGCACCAGGTCGGCGGCCTGCCGGGCGACCTCGGTGCCCCGCCGCCCCATCGCCACCCCGATGTCGGCCTGCCGCAGCGCCGGTCCGTCGTTGACGCCGTCGCCGGTCATGGCCGTCACCGCGCCGCGCGCCCGCCAGGCCTGGACGATGTCCACCTTCTGCTGCGGGTCGGTGCGGGCGAACACCCGCACCGTGGACGGGTCGGCGACCCGTCCGGCGGCCAGTGCGCGGCCGGTGACCACCTCGGGCGGCTCGGTGGGCGCGGTCCCGTCGGTTCCGGTCGGGCCCGGGCCCCGGTCGAGGATGCCGAGCCGGGCGGCGATCGCACGGGCGGTGGCCGGGTGGTCCCCGGTGATCATCACGGGGGTGATGCCCGCCTCCCGGCAGGCGGCGACGGTGGCCCCGGCCACCTCCTTGGGCGGATCGCTCAGCGCCGCCAGCCCCAGCAGCCGCAGCCCGCTCTCGGCCTCCTCCCAGCGGCCGGGCGTCCCGTCGAGCGGGCCCGACGCCACGGCCAGGACGCGGTAGCCCTCCGCCGACAGCGCGGCGGCCTCCCGGTGGGCGCGCTCCAGCCGCGGGGGCGTCTCGTCCAGGAGCGAGGCGTTCAGGACCGCCTCGGGGGCGCCCTTGAGACACACCAGGCGCCCGCCGGTGGGCTCCCGGTGGACGGTGGTCATGCGCTTGCGCAGGCTGTCGAAGGGCACCTCGCCGATCCGGGGGTGCTCCCGCAGCACCTCGGCGCGGTCCAGGCCGGCCTTGGACGCCGCGGCCAGCAGCGCCGCCTCGGTGGGGTCGCCGAGCGCGGTCCAGCGCTCCTCGTCGTCGTGCGGGGGGCGCAGCGCGGCGTCGTTGCACAGCGCGGCGGCGGTCAGCAGGGCGCGTACGGCCCGGGCCGCCGCGGGGGCGGGCGGCCCGTCGCCGCTGCCACTGCCGCCGCCGGACAGCATCTCGCCGGCCGGCTCGTACCCGCCGCCGGTGAGGCGGACGGTGCCCTCGGGGGTCCACACCCGCTCCACGACCATCCGCCCCTCGGTGAGGGTGCCGGTCTTGTCGGTGGCCAGCACGGTGACCGAGCCGAGGGTCTCCACCGCGGGCAGCCGCCGCACCAGCGCGTTGCGGGCGGCCATCCGCCGGGCGCCGAGGGCCAGGGCGAGGGTGACGACGGCGGGCAGGGACTCGGGGACGGCGGCCACGGCCAGGCTGATCGCGGTGACGGCCATCGTCTCCAGCGACTGCCCGCGGGCCAGGCCCATCAGCAGCACCAGCAGGCACAGGGCCACCGTGACCGCGGCGAGCACCCGGCCCAGGCCCGCCAGGCGGCGCTGGAGCGGGGTGGGTTCGCGGCGGGGGCGCAGCAGGGCGGCGATGCGGCCCAGCGCGCTGTCCGCCCCGGTGGCGGTGACGCGGGCCACCGCCCGGCCGCGTACGACGACGGTGCCCGCCCGCAGGGCGCCGGCCTCCGGTCCGCCGGCCCGCACGTCCTTGTCCACGGGAACGGACTCGCCGGTCAGCGCGGACTCGTCCACCGACAGGACCCAGGAGTGCAGCAGCCGCGCGTCCGCCGGGACGATGTCGCCCTCGCCGAGCAGGAGCACGTCGCCGGGCACCACCTCGGCCGAGGGCACCTCCCGTTCGGCGCCGCCGCGCACCACCCGGGCCACGGGTGCGGACATGGCGGTCAGCGCCGCGATCGCGTTGTCGGCGCGCACCTCCTGGACCACTCCCACGCCCGTGTTGGCGACGATCACCAGGGCGATGACGGCCGTGTCGCCGTGGTCCCCGGTCAGCAGCGTCAGCACCACCGCGCCGAGCAGGACCAGGATCAGCGGATCGCGCAGCTGTGCGCCCACCCGCGCCCACAGGGGCGTGCCCGGGGGCCGCCCCACCTCGTTGCGCCCCCGTTCCGCCAGCCGCCGGGCGGCCTCGTCCTCGGTGAGGCCGTCCGGGCGCGCGGCGGGGAGGGCGGGCGGGTCCTGCATGATCTGCTCCGGTTCGTCACGGTGGCCGCCCGGCCGTACGGGCGTGCGGGTGGTGGGGGCGGGTGGTGCGGTGGTGCGGCGTGGGCACCGTGCGCGACGGCGCCCCTGCCGGTACCGCGTGGTCCGCACGCCATGCCGCCGGACGGCCCGGCCGGTACGGGCCGGATCAGTACAGGGAGGCGGGCCAGGTCAGCGTCACCGCCAGGACGACGCCCGCGTCCAGCGCGATGCCCAGCAGCAGCCACGGGCTGAACCAGACCACCTTCAGCACCAGTCCGGCCGCCGCCGCCACCACGGCCGCCGGGGCCCACCAGCCGGCGTCCGCCAGCAGGGCCACGCCCGCGACGGCGTACAGCAGGCCCGTGACCGCGGCCAGGGCCGTCGCCGCCGCCCGGGAGGTCTCCTCGGTCACGTGGGCCGCGGCGAGCACCCAGGAGTGGCCGGGGGCGAAGGGGGGCGGGTTGTCGGGGTCCGGAGGCGTCACCCAGACCCTGAAGTGCACCAGGGCGTGCGCGAGGAGGAAGACCACCACCAGCGCCCTGATCACCGCGCGGACTCCGGCTCCGGCCCTCGCTCCGAGCCGCCCTTGTCCAGCCGGAAGGGCGGGTAGGCGTCCGTCATCAGGGCCGCGTAGGCCGCCACCCGCAGCACCCAGCGGTTGAGCCCGGTGATCAGGTCGAACAGCTCCCCGGGGTAGGTGCGGGTGAAGGCCTTGGCGATGATCGCGATGAACGCCAGGACGGTGATGAGCCCGGCGGACCAGAACCACTGCTCCTCCGTACCGCCTCCGGCGCCGCCGCCGCCGACGAAGAAGCCGACCACGATGTAGTGCGGGATCGCCAGGAGCCACCACTTGACCAGCACCAGGCCGCGCGAGAGCCGCTCGGGGTGGGCGACGTCCAGCCGCGCCGGGTAGTCCGGTTCCCGGCCCAGGCTGAAGGGCGGGTAGCGGTCGGTGGCGAACGCGGCGGTCGAGTAGAAGCCCACGCGCCAGCTCCAGCGCAGCACACCGACGTTGAAGTCGAACAGCGGCCTGGGATAGCGCGCGGTGAACAGGATCGCGAAGAACGCGATCACGGTCACCACGAAGAACGCGATCCACAGGAAGAACAGCACGACGAAGTGCGGGATCAGCAGGATCCACTTCACCAGCCACAGCCACCTCGACAGCGGTTCGTCCAGCTCCGCCTCCACCGCCACGGGCCGGTGGGTCCCGGTTTCCGCCATGGGGAACACGGTGATCAGCTCCTTCGTTCTGGGGTGTCCGCGGGTGGTCAGGGGCTGCCGGGAGCCGGGTGCAGGGAGCCCGCGACGGTGTCGGCGAAGGCGTCGATCGCCTCCCAGTCGCGGTAGTCGCCGTAGCGCAGGCCCATCGCCCGGAAGATCGCGCGTCCGGCGCCGGGCAGGTGCTCCGGTGCGACGACCCCGGAGAACATGGCGTGGTCGCGGGGGGAGAGGTCGGCCAGCACCTCCTCGGTCACCTTCGGCTCCTCCTTGGGCGCCATGGGCTTCCACGGGCCGCGCAGGGCCGCGGGCATGCCGACGCTGAAGATCCACACCGGCCAGCCGGCCAGCAGCTCCCGGTGGGCGTGGACGAATCCGGTGGCCTCCGGCAGCCAGGCCATCCCGTGGACGGCGCTGCCCAGCACGTAGGCGTCGTAGCCGCCCGCGTCGCCGACCGCGTCCAGGGACGCGGTCTCGGCCCGGACGCCCCGCTCGGACAGCCGGGCGGCGATGCGCTCGGCGATCTCGCGGGTGGAGCCGTGGGCGCTGGCGTATCCCACCAGTACGGTCATGTCGTTCCCTCCTCGGTGTGGTCCCCGTCGTGGCCCCCGCCCTCTCCGTGTCCCCCGTCCCCTCCGCCGAGCGGGACCGGCACCACCAGCACCGGGCAGCGGGCGTGGTGGAGCAGGGAGTGCACCACCGGGCCCAGCCGCATCGCCAGCCGGCCGCGCCGCCGGTGGACGGCGACCACCACCACGTCCGCCGCCTCGCTGGCCTCGACCAGCGCGTGGGCGGCGCCTCCGTTGACGGCCCTGACCTCCGCGCGCACCTGCGGGTAGCGGCCGCGGAACGGGGCCAGCACCCCTTCGGCCGCCGCCGCCTCGGCGCGCGCGACCCGGGCGATGTCCTCGCGCCGCGGGCTGGTGGGCACCAGCGGCTCCCCGGGCGGGGCGAGGTGCCGGTAGACCCAGGCGTGCAGCGCCATCAGGCGCGCCTTGCGGGCGGCGGCCTCGCGGAAGGCCAGGGCGACCGCGTCGGCGTCGGCGCCGCTCTCCACGCCCAGCAGCACGGTGCCGTGGGGGACGCGGTTGTGCTCCGGCGGCAGGTCGCCGCGCACCACCAGCAGCGGCCCGGCGGTGTGCGCGGCGACGCGCAGACCGACCGACCCCAGCAGCAGGCCCGTGAAACCGCCCAGTCCGCGGGAGCCGACCACCGTCAGGCCGGCCAGGTGGCTCAGGCGCACCAGGGCGTCCGGAGCTTCCTCGTCCACGGCCGAGGCCACCACCTCCAGCCCCGGGGCCAGACGCCGGGCGTGTTCGGCGGACGACTCCGCCAGCGCCTGGGCGTCCTCGCGGGAGGGGGTGTGCGCGGCGGGTTCCGCACCGGCCTGCGGGAGCGCGGCCCAGGGGCGGCCGTGCACGACCTCCAGCGGCACCCCGCGGCGCCGCGCCTCGGCCGCCGCCTGCTCCAGCGCCAGTTCGGCGTGCCGGGAGCCGTCCACCCCGACGGCCACGTGGCCCCGGGGTCCGGCTGGGTTGGCCTCCATCGTCGCTCCTCCCGTTCTGCCGCACGCGGCGGGCGTTTCGCCCGCCGCCCTCCACCAGCCTTACCGGAAAAGTCCTTTTCCGCCTGGGATCCGCCGCCCGTCCGGTGGAGCGGGCGGCCCCGGCCGCCGCCCGCCCGGGGCCGTCCCCGCCCGGCGCCCGTACGGCGCCCGTACGGCCGTCAGGCGGTCGTCGACCGCGCGTGGCCCGGATCCAGTGCCGCGCGGGCCGCCTCCAGCCGGGCGACCGGCACCCGGAAGGGGGAGCAGGAGACGTAGTCCAGGCCCACCTGGTGGAAGAAGTGCACGGACTCGGGATCCCCGCCGTGCTCCCCGCACACCCCCACCTTCAGCCCCGGCCGGGCGGCCCGGCCCTCCTCGACCGCGATCCGCACCAGTCGGCCCACCCCCTGCCGGTCGAGCGTCTCGAACGGCGAGTCCTGGAGGATGCCCCGCTCCAGGTAGTCGGAGAAGAACGACGCCTCCACGTCGTCGCGGGACAGCCCCCAGGTGGTCTGGGTCAGGTCGTTGGTGCCCAGGGAGAAGAAGTCGGCCTCGGCCGCGATCCGGTCCGCGGTCAGCGCCGCCCTGGGCAGCTCGATCATCGTGCCGACCGGGCAGGTGACCTCCACCCCCGTCTCCCGGGAGACCTCGGCCAGTACGGCGTCCACCTCGTCGCGCACCAGCCGCAGCTCGTCGGAGGTGTCCACCAGGGGCACCATGATCTCCACCCGCGGGTCGCCGCCGGCGCGCAGCCGCCGCGCCACGGCCTCGCCCACCGCCCGCACCTGCAGGGCGATCAGCCCCGGCACCACCAGGCCCAGCCGCACGCCGCGCAGCCCCAGCATCGGGTTGTGCTCGTGCATGCGCTCCACCGCGCTCAGCAGCCGCACGTCGTGCGGGTCGGGATCGCCCCCGGCCGCCTCGGCGGACGCCACCCGCACCGCCAGCTCGGTGTGGTCGGGCAGGAACTCGTGCAGCGGCGGGTCCAGCAGACGGATGGTGACCGGCAGCCCGTCCATGGCCTCCAGCATGGCCGTGAAGTCCTCGCGCTGCGGCGGCAGCAGCGCCGCCAGCGCCTTCTCGCGCTCGGTGTCGTCCCCGGCCAGGATCATCGCCTCCACCAGGCGCCGCCGCTCCCCCAGGAACATGTGCTCGGTACGGCACAGGCCGATGCCCCGCGCGCCGAAGCGGCGGGCCCGCTCGGCGTCCTCGGGCGTGTCGGCGTTGGCCCGCACGCCCAGGCGGCGCGTGGCGTCGGCGTGCTCCATCAGCCGGGCGACCGCGTCGACCACGCCCGGCTGCCGCTCCCCCGTCTCGAAGTACCGCATCACCGGGGAGCCCACCAGGGGCAGTTCACCCAGGTAGACGGCGCCGGCCGACCCGTCCACGGAGACCGTCTCGCCCTCGGCGACCACCGTGCCGTCCACGGTGAAGCGGCGCGCGGCGACGTCGATCTCGACGGCCTCGGCGCCGCACACGCACACCCGGCCCATGCCCCGGGCCACCACGGCCGCATGGCTGGTCTTGCCTCCCCGGCTGGTCAGCACCGCCTGGGCGGCCACCATGCCGGGCAGGTCGTCGGGCGTGGTCTCGCCGCGCACCAGCACCACCTTCTCGCCGGCCGCGGCCCGGCGGGCGGCCTCGGCGGAGTCGAAGACCACCGCCCCGAAGGCCGCGCCGGGGGACGCCGGCACCCCGCGGGCCAGCGGCTCACCGGCTACGGCGGTGTCGAAGCGCGGGAACATCAGCCGGGCGAGCTGCTCGCCGCCGACCCGGTCCAGGGCCTCGTCCCAGCTGATCGTCCCCTCGTCCGCAAGCTGGGCGGCGATGCGGAAGGCGGCCTCGGCGGTGCGCTTGCCCACCCGGGTCTGCAGCATCCACAGCCTGCCGCGCTCGATGGTGAACTCGATGTCGCACAGGTCCCGGTAGTGCCGCTCCAGCCTCTCCATGTACTCGCACAGCTGCGCGTAGCACTGGGGGTGCAGGCGCTCCAACTCGGCCAGCGGCACGGTGTTGCGCGCCCCGGAGACCACGTCCTCGCCCTGGGCGTCGGCCAGGTAGTCGCCGTAGATGCCCTGGAGCCCGGTGGCCGGGTCGCGGGTGAAGGCCACACCGGTGCCCGAGTCCGGGCCCGCGTTGCCGAAGACCATCGTCTGGACGTTGACGGCCGTGCCCAGGTCCTCGGGGATGTGCTCGCGACGGCGGTAGACCCGGGCGCGCTCGGTGTTCCAGGAGGAGAACACCGCGCGCACCGAACGCCGCAGCTGCTCGGCCGGGTCCTGCGGGAACTCCTCGCCCGTCCGCTCGCGCACGATGCGGCGGAAGTCCTCCACCAGCAGCCGCCGCTGCCCCGGGTCGGGGCGGCGGGCCAGCGCCTCGGCGAACAGCGCCCCGTCGATCCCCATCACCGTGGTGCCGAACATCTGGATCAGCCGCCGGTAGGAGTCCCAGGCGAAGTCCTCGTGCCCGGAGGTCCGGGCCAGCCCGTGCACGGAGGAGTCGTTCAGCCCGATGTCGAGGATCGTCTCCATCATCCCCGGCATGGAGTAGCGGGCGCCGGAGCGCACCGACAGCAGCAGCGGATCGTCCGGGTCGCCCAGCCTGCGGCCGGCGGCCCGCTCCAGCGCCGCCAGGTGCCCGGCCAGCTCCCGCTCCAGCCCCTCGGGCTCGGAGCCGGTGGCCAGATAGGCCCGGCACGCCTCGGTGGTGACGGTGAAACCGGGCGGCACGGGCAGGCCGATGCGGGTCATCTCGGCGAGGTTGGCGCCCTTGCCCCCGAGCAGGTCTGCCTGCTCCCGGCCGCCCTCGGTGAAGTCCTGGACGTAGCGGACCATGGTCACGGTCTCCTCAGCGGTTCGGCGCCCGTGCGGGCCTGCGCCCGGCGGCGGAGCACCTCGGTCGGACGGGTTCGCGGCCCCGGTGCGGCCGGGCGGGCCCGGCCGCACCGGATACGGCTCAGTCGTGCGGTACGACGGCCACCGGCGCCGGCGAGTGGTGCATCAGGGCGTGGGTGACCGGTCCGGTGTGGAAACCCAGCCGGGCGCGGCGGTTGCGGCGCCCCACGACCAGCAGGGAGGCGTTCTCGGCGGCCTCCAGCAGGTGGTGGGCGGCCCTGCCGACCACGGCCTGCGGCCTCACCTCCACCTCCGGGTGCCTCTCCCGCCAGGGGGCCAGCACACGGGTCAGGGCGTCGGCCTTCTCCTCGGCCAGATCGTCGATCAGGTGGGGGTTCACGGCCACCGGGTTGATCCCGTACACCGGCGGCGGGTCCCAGCCGTGGACGACCGTCAGCGGCACCCCGCGCCGGGCGGCGGCGTCGAAGGCGAACTCCAGCAGCTCGTCGCGCGGCCTGGACAGGTCCAGCCCCACCACGACGTCGCCGGTGTCCTGCTCGGCCGTCCCGGCCCGCACCAGCACCACCGGGCACTCCACGTGCGCCACGGTGGACAGCGCCACCGAGCCCACCAGGAAGCCCGTCAGCGTCCCGCGGCCCCGCGACCCCAGGACCAGCAGCTCCGCCTCGCCCACCGAGTCCCTGATCACCTCCGCCGGGCGGCCGGCCAGCCGCTCCACGGCGACCTCCAGCGGGGGGTGCCTGCGGGCCAGGTCGGCCGCCGTCTCGTCCGGCAGCGCCTCCCACCGCTCCCGCGCCTCCGGGTCCATCCCGGACAGCACCTTCGGGTGGGAGTCGTTCTCCTTCACGTGCACGAGCCGCAGCGGCAGCGTGCGGCGCAGCGCCTCGCGGGCCGCCCACTCCGCGGCGGCCAGGCTCTCGCGCGAGCCGTCCAGGCCCACGGTGACGGTGCGGGTCATGGTGTGTACCTCCAAGCCTTCCGGACGGAGCGGCCGTCCGCTCCACCTCCAGGCTGCGGCCGGGTACCCGCCACCGCGAGGGGACACAGGTCCCTACGGGTGGGACCGACCGGCCTGCCGGCCGTCCCGCCCCGCCCCGCCGGGGCCGAACGGCCCCCCGCCGCACCCCTGCCGGCCCTGGGAGCGGCCCCGCACCCGTACGACCCTGGAGAGCGAGGCAGAAGGAGAGGGGACCGGCCATGACGGGCACCACGGGCACCACGGGCACCAAGGACATCACGGCAACAGCGGACACCGCGGGCGCCGCACACCCCGTACGGCCGGCCCACGCGCTGCTGGCCGACGGCCGGACCGTGGAGATCCGCCCCGCCCGCCCCGAGGACCGCACCGGCGTCGACGGGCTGTACGAGCGGATGTCGCCCGAGAACCTGCGCCTGCGGTTCTTCGGCTCCGGCCGCGAACTGGGCCGGCAGGCCGCCCGCCGCGTCTGCGGACCGCCCCGCCCCGGCAGCCTGGCCCTGCTGGCCCTCCACGAGGGGCGGCCCGTGGGGATCGCCGAGTACGAGGGCGAGGGCGAGGACGGCGCGGGCGGCGGAGGCGGCACGGGCCGCACCGCGGAGGTCGCGCTGGCGGTGACCGACGAGTTCCACCACCGCGGCGTGGGCACCCTGCTGCTCGAACACCTCGTCCACGCCGCCCGCGCCGCGGGCGTCACCGCCTTCACCGCCGGAGCCCTGGCCGACAACCACGCCGTGCAGAAGGTCTTCGCCGACCTCGGGCTGCACACCACCCGCCGCTACGACGGCGGCGAGGTGCGCTGGACCATCCGGCTGGACCCCGACGAGCACTACCTGACCGCCGTCGACGAGCGCGCCCGCACCGCCGACGCCGCCAGCCTCCGCCCGCTGCTGCGGCCCCGCTCCCTCGTCGTGGTCGGCGCCGGCGGGCAGGAGGGGGCGGCGGGCCGCGCCGTCCTGCGCGGCCT
>NZ_JBKJFM010000185.1:0-10671 GCF_046614825.1 Streptomyces nanhaiensis | reverse complement strand
GCCGAGCTCAAACAGCGCTGGCGCACGCTGCAGCATGTGACGGTCAGCCCCAGCCGGATCGGAGCCATCGCCCAGGCCGCCCTCGTCCTCAACAATGCATGGCACGAAAGGCGTTGAGAAAACCTCACTCACCGGTTTACCGAGAAAACCTGGTTGTCGTTTCCCCCGCGTGAAGCAGGGGTGAGAGAAGTCCGAAGGCTGATTCCTGGCGCTTAATTCGCTCACGGCAGACGGAGAGTGGCTCGGAAAGACTGGAATCCTCTTTGCGGCTATGTCAAGGTACAAAACCTTGGAAGCGAACGGCCAACGGACGATCGACCGGGTGAGACGATGAGGATTTCCTTGCGTCAACACGCACGTCTCTTCCTGCTCAAATTCTTCCCCTTTGCTCGTTTCTCGATGGAGGCTGATGGGTGATGCTCGCGTGCGTGTCGACTGTATGGAGAAGGCGAAACATAGGCCGTCATCGCCGGTTATCCAAACCGGCGATGACGGCGATCATTGACGGCGCTCGCGCTCGACGCCCCTCGCCTCCCACGGAAGTCCATTCATGCCCGAAAAGTCGTTTCCTGCCCCCTCGGCATCCTCTGACGTTGGTGCCGTTCACGCGGCCTTCCTGACCGTCAAGGACGCTGCCGAGTATCTCGGCCTCTCGCCGCACACGCTGTATGTCTGGCGGCATCGACGGCAGGGACCACCGAGTTTCCGCATGGGGCGTCGCGGTCGAGTGGTGTATCGGCGGGACGCTCTCGAGACCTGGATTCGGGAACAGGAGGAGGCCGACTCCCGGTCCAACCCGGCCCTGGACCCTCTGGCATTGGCTCCACAGCACCGGTCCGGCCGCACTTTCGGAGACTGACGGGCCAGACGCTGTGGAACACCGTTTCTTTCGCCGATAAGGAGTATCACCTGGCCGGCTACATAGAGGACCGCTGGATCAAGAAGAAGAGAGATCCGGTAACCGGGAAGAGGGTGCGAACTCCTCGCTACGGTAAGGGGAGGAGATACAAGGTCGCTGGTGTCCCCGGGGTTCGTGATCGGTCTTTCGACACTCTGGAGGACGCCAAGGCGTGGCTTCGCCGGTCTGCCACGGATGAGGAACGCGGGGAGTTCGTGGACCCGCGTGACGGGTCCATCACGCTGGCCGACTACATCGAACTGTACTGGGCGCCGGGCAGGAGGGGAGCTCCCAAGACCCAGCAGGACCAGGAACGTAAAGCGCGGCTTCACATCATTCCGCACCTGGGGGGCTTCCGCTCCGGAACATCACGGCGACGACGCTGCGCGCGTATGCGGCGAAGCTGGAGGAATCCGTCTCCTCGGTCGACTACCGGCGCGGGATCCTGTCCGAGTTGTCCGGCATTCTGGAAGCGGCCGTCGACGACAGACGGCTCGCCAGGAACCCCACGCACGCCAAATCCGTACGCTGGCCCAAGGCGTCCCGGGAGCGGCGAGAGGCATGGTCGCTGGAGACCGCACTCCGGGTTCGTGACGTGATCAGCCCCCGGCACCGCATAGCCGTGGTGCTCGGGCTGGGATGCGGGCTCCGTCAGGGCGAAGTGTTCGGACTGAGTCCGAGGACGTCGACTACGCGCGAGGTGCCCTCCACATCCGCCGCCAGGTGCAGACGGTCAACGGCAGGCTGTTCTTCGCCCTGCCCAAGGGAGCGAAGACCCGCACCGTGGACATGCCCGGTTCGGTCGCCGAGGAGTTGAAGCGCCACATCGAGGCGTTTCCGCCGGTGGAGGTGGAGCTTCCCTGGGGAAGGCCGGGGGAGGACAGACCGCGAAGGAAGTTCCCCCTCCTGCTCACCACACGGTTCGGCAACGCCGTGGCCGTGAACACATGGAACACCTACACGTGGAAGCCCGCGCTGGCCAAGGCCGGCGTCATCCCGCCGCGTGCCGAGGGCGCGAAGCAGTGGCAGTGGGAGGCGGCGCCGAGGGACGGCTTCCATGTGCTGCGGCACACCTACGCCTCGGTCATGTTGGAGGCGGGGGAGTCCGTGGTGACCCTGGCGCGGTGGCTCGGGCACTCCTCGCCGGCCGTCACGCTCGGTTACTACGCTCACTTCATGCCGGAGGCCGGGAGCAGGGGGCGCACCGTCATGGACGGTCTGCTGGGGAGGCGGGGCAGGCGGGGCAGGCGGGGGAGGCCGGGCGGCGGCTGAAACTCCCCGGATTCTCCCCAGGGCGGCTCAGGAGTGGTTCCGGCGGGATCGCCGGCCGGGGGCTTCTGGGGCCGACCGTGGATTGCAAGGTCAGCATGTCGGATAGCCTGTGAAAATGCTTCCCGAAGTCACCGCCACGCGCTATGTGACGCCCCTGCGCGAGGGCGGATCGCTGCCCGGCATCGTCGAGGCCGACGACCTGGGCACCTATGTCGTGAAGTTCACCGGAGCGGGACAGGGCCGCAAGACCCTGGTGGCCGAAGTGCTGTGCGGGCGGCTCGCCCAGCGGCTCGGCCTGCGCGTACCCGACCTGGTGCGCGTCCGGCTGGATCCGGTGATCGGCCTGGGCGAGCCCGACCAGGAGGTGCAGGAGCTGCTCAAGGCCAGTGGCGGGCTGAACCTGGGAATGGACTTCCTGCCCGGCTCGATGGGCTTCGACCCGCTCGCCTACCGGGTGAGCGCACAGGAGGCCGGGCGCGTGGTGTGGTTCGACGCCCTGACGGGCAACGTCGACCGCTCCTGGCGCAACCCCAACATGCTGGTCTGGCACGGCGACCTGTGGCTCATCGACCACGGTGCCAGCCTGATCTGGCACCACAACTGGGCCACCGCGGCCAAGGCGGCCGACAAGCCGTACGACGCCTCCGACCACGCCCTGGCGCCCATGGGGCCGGACATCGCCTCGGCCGCCGCCGAACTGGCGCCGCGGGTGACCGGGGAGCTGCTGGCCGAGTGCGCGGCCGACATCCCCGACGAGTGGCTGGCCGGCGAGCCCGGCTTCGACACACCGGAGGCGCTGCGCCGCGCCTACACCGAGGTACTGGCCGCCCGGGCCGGTACGGTCCACGAGCGGATCACCGTCGGAGTCCCGAGCCAGGACGGGCCCTCCAGGGCGCCCGGCTGGCTGAAGGACTGGGCGGACGCCGTCAGCGGGCTGAAGAAGGGCGGAGGCGCACGGTGAGCGGGCAGTTCGGCGGGCGTGACGTCTTCGAGTACGCCGTGCTGCGTCTCGTCCCGCGGGTGGAGCGCGGCGAGATGATCAACGCCGGGGTCGTCGTCTACTGCCGCGCCCGGTCCTTCGTCGCGGCCCGCACCCATCTGGACGTCGGACGGCTGCGGGCGCTCGACCCGCACGCCGATGTCGAGGGGGTGCGGGCGGCCCTGCACGCGGTGGAGTGCCTGTGCCGCGGCGGGGCGGAGGCCGGGCAGGCCGCGGCCGACGACGCCGGGCGGCGTTTCCGGTGGCTGGTCGCCCCCCGCTCCACCGTCCTCCAGCCGGGGCCGGTGCACACCGGGCTGACCGCCGATCCCGAGGCGGAGACCGAGCGGCTGCTGGAGGTGCTGGTGCGCTGAAGGGGGGGCGCACCGTGCGCACCGGACGCCCCCGGCGGCCCCGGCGTACCGGGAGGCGCACAGGCCCGGACGTGGGCTGGGCCTCACCGCCTCTGTGGCCGTTGACACAGCGTGTCCGTGCTTCTAGCGTCACGTCTGCCGAAGGTACTAAGCGGTTGCTCACCCATTCGAGTGCGAGGAGAACCAGCATGCCCACCACCGAGCAGCGTGTCGCGATCGTCACGGGCGGAGCCCGTGGGATCGGCGCCGCCACCGCCGTCCGGCTCGCCGCCGAGGGCCGGGCCGTCGCCGTGCTCGACCTGGACGAGTCCGCCTGCGCGGACGTCGTGGAGAAGATCACCGCGGCGGGCGGCAGGGCCCTGGCGGTCGGCTGCGACGTGTCGGACACCGAGCGGGTGGAGGCCGCCGTCGCGCGGGTCGCCGAGGAGCTGGGAGCGCCGACCGTCCTGGTCAACAACGCCGGAGTACTCCGCGACAACCTGCTGTTCAAGATGAGCGACTCCGACTGGGACACCGTCATGAACGTGCACCTGCGCGGCGCCTTCCTGATGTCCCGGGCCTGCCAGAAGCACATGGTCGACGCCGGGTTCGGCCGGATCGTCAACCTCTCCTCCAGCTCCGCCCTCGGCAACCGGGGCCAGGCCAACTACGCCGCCGCCAAGGCCGGTCTGCAGGGCTTCACCAAGACCCTCGCCAAGGAGCTGGGCAAGTTCGGCATCACCGCCAACGCCGTGGCCCCCGGCTTCATCGTCACCGACATGACCGCCGCCACCGCCGCCCGCGTCGGCATGGGCTTCGAGGACTTCCAGAAGGCCGCCGCCTCCCAGATCCCCGTCCAGCGCGTGGGCAGGCCCGAGGACATCGCCAACGCCATCGCCTTCTTCACCGGCGAGGAGGCCGGTTTCGTCTCCGGCCAGGTGCTGTACGTGGCCGGCGGCCCGCTCGACTGACGGCCGCCGACGGCCGCACCGCAAACGACGGAACGGAAGAACAGCTCATGGCAGTGCAGGACAGCGGCAGGGTCGCCCTGATCACCGGAGCGAGCCGCGGCATCGGCTACGGCATCGCCGAGGCGCTCGTGGCCCGCGGTGACCGGGTGTGCATCACCGGCCGCAACGAGGACGCCCTCGCGGAGGCGGTGAGGCGGCTCGGCGCGGACCGGGCCATCGGCGTCGCCGGGAAGGCCCACGACGAGGCCCATCAGGCGGAGGCCGTCGAACGCACCATGGAGGCGTTCGGCCGCGTCGACCACCTGGTCAACAACGCGGGCACCAACCCGGTCTTCGGGCCCATCGCGGAACTGGACCTGAACGTCGCCCGCAAGGTCTTCGACACCAACGTCCTCTCCGCGCTCGGGTTCGCCCAGCGCACCTGGGCGGCCTGGCAGAAGGAGCACGGCGGCACCATCGTCAACATCGCCTCCGTCGCCGGGCTGTCCGCCTCGCCCTTCATCGGCGCCTACGGCATCAGCAAGGCCGCGATGGTCAACCTCACCCTCCAGCTCGCCCACGAGCTGTCGCCGGGCGTGCGGGTCAACGCCATCGCCCCGGCCGTGGTGAAGACGAAGTTCGCCGCCGCGCTCTACGAGGGGCGCGAGGAGGAGGTGGCCAGGCGCTACCCGATGGGGCGGCTGGGCACCCCCGAGGACATCGGCGGAGCGGCCGCCTTCCTCACCTCCGACGACTCCGGCTGGATCACCGGCCAGACCCTCGTGGTCGACGGCGGGATCTTCCTCAACGCCGGGGTCGAGTGACCCCCGGGCCCCGCGCGCCGCGACGGCGCGCGTACCGGCCCGCACCTCTTCGGCGCCGTGCCGCCCCGCCGGGGCGGCACGGCGCCGGTCCGCGCCCTGGCACGGCTCCCGCACTCTGCGCGACCGCCCGGGTCCGCCGCCGGACGAAGTCCTGATCTTGCCCGGTCCAGAAGCCTGTCAGCCCCGTCATATGCTGCGGTAAGGTCTGCCACGTCCTCGGCACGACAGGCCCGTTGAGACCCTGCCGTACGTGTGGTGGCACGCGCTCCGCACCGTGGCGCGCGCTCCGTCCCGTCAGCCGATGGATCCCCCCACAGCAACCCAGGCACAAGTGGCATCTAGTGGCATAAGTGGCATAGCCGACCGAGGAGCGTGCAAGTGTTCAGCCAGAACAAGCCTCTGAAGGGCGCAGTCGTGCTGGTGACAGCGACCCTGCTCGCCGGATGCGGCTCGCTGCTCGGTGACGGCGAGAGCGAGGAGGCGATCGTGGTCGGCACCACGAGCACGCCGAGCGTCCTCGACCCGGCCGGCGCCTGGGACGGTTCGTGGGAGCTGTACCGGAACATCTACCAGACCCTGCTGCACTTCCCGAGCTCCAGCGGCACCCCGGAGCCCGACGCCGCCCAGCGCTGCGGTTTCACCGACACCGTCAGCAGCGTCTACCGGTGCGTCCTGAAGAAGGACCTGACGTTCTCCAACGGCAACGCGCTGGACGCGGAGGCGGTCAAGTACTCCATCGAGCGCACCCTGGAGATCAAGGCGCCCACCGGTCCCGCCCAGCTGCTGCAGAGCATCGACCGCATCGAGACGTCCGGCGAGCGGACGATCATATTCCACCTCAAGCGGCCGGACGCGACCTTCCCGCTGGTCCTCGCCACCCCCGCCGCGTCCATCGTCGACCCCGCCGCCTACCCGGCCGACCGGCTGCTGGAGTCGGACAAGATCAGCGGCTCCGGACCGTACCTGCTCGACGGCTACAAGGAGGACGAGCGGGCCGAGCTGGTCAGGAACCAGAAGTACAGGGGCTCCGCGGAGATCAAGAACAACGCCGTGACCGTCCGCTACTTCAAGGACTCGGCCAAGATGGTCGAGGAACTCAAGAGCGGCGAGGTCGACCTCACCTACCGCGGCCTGACCCCGGAGCAGATCGACGACTTCGGGAAGAACCGCAGCGACCACCCGGACATCAAGCTCAACGAGGTCTACGGCACCGAGATCCGCTACCTGGTGTTCAACCCGCACCACGAGTCGGTCGCCGAACCCGCCGTCCGCAGGGCGGTCGCCCAGGTCATCGACCGCAAGGCCCTGGTCCGCAACGTCTACAAGCGCACCGCCGCCCCGCTGTACTCCATGGTCCCCGGCGGCATCACCGGCCACACCAGCGCCTTCTACGAGGAGTACGGCGAGCCCGACGTGGAGAAGGCCCGCACCACGCTCGGCCGGGCCGGGATCGAGGGGAAGGTGAAGCTGACCCTCTGGTACACCACCGACCGCTACGGCGCGACGACCGCCGAGGAGTTCGCCGAGATCAAGCGGCAGCTGGAGGCGTCCGGGCTGTTCGAGGTCACCCTGGAGGGCCGTGAGTGGCGCGAGTTCCAGAAGAGCGTCACCGAGGGCGAGTACCCGGTGTTCGGCCGCGGCTGGTTCCCCGACTTCCCGGACGCGGACAACTACATCTCGCCGTTCGTCGGCAAGGAGAACGCCCTGGGCACGCCGTACGAGCACAAGCTCCTGACCGGCACGCTGCTGCCCAAGTCCCGCAAGGAGAGCGACCGGGGAGCGGCCAGCACCGCCTTCACGCAGGCGCAGAAGATCCTGGCCGAGGACGTCCGGCTGCTGCCCCTGTGGCAGGGCAAGCTCTACATCGCCGCGCACGAGGACATCGCCGGTGTGGAGTGGAGCATCGACTCCTCGACGATCATGCGCATGTGGGAGCTCGACCGCAAGAAGAGCTGGTGACCCGGGAGGGCGGGCGGTCTCCGGTGACCGCCCGCCCGCGCGGCGCGCCTGTCAGCGGTCACCGGTACGTTCTGGGGTACGCGCCCGGGTGAGGCGCGCGGAACCGACACCGGAGGTCTGTCTCACGTGAACGCCATGCTGCCCGAGTCCTGGCAGAAGGTCCTCGGCGACGAGCTGGAGAAGCCCTACTTCAAGGAGCTCACCGAGTTCGTCGAGGAGGAGCGGGCGCGCGGGCCGGTCTACCCGCCCCGCGAGGAGGTCTTCGCGGCGCTGGACGCCACCCCGTACGAGCAGGTCAAGGTGCTCGTCCTCGGGCAGGACCCGTACCACGGCGAGGGGCAGGGACACGGGCTGGCTTTCTCGGTGCGGCCCGGGGTGCGGATCCCGCCGTCCCTGCGCAACATCTACAAGGAGCTGCAGGCGGACCTGGGCTGCCCCGTCCCGGACAACGGCTATCTGATGCCGTGGGCGAAGCAGGGCGTACTCCTGCTCAACGCGGTGCTGACGGTCCGGGCCGGGGAGGCCAACTCCCACAAGGGCAAGGGCTGGGAGAAGTTCACGGACGCGGTGATCCACGCCGTGGGCGCCCGCCCCGACCCGGCCGTCTTCGTGCTGTGGGGCAACTACGCGAAGAAGAAGCTGCCGCTGATCGACACCGAGCGGCACACGGTGGTCCAGGGTGCGCACCCCTCGCCGCTGTCGGCGAAGAAGTTCTTCGGATCACGCCCCTTCAGCCGGATCGACGAGGCGATCGCGGCGCAGGGGCACACGCCGATCGACTGGTGCATCCCCAACCTCGGCTCCTGAGCCGTCTCCCGGACGGCCCGGGCGGTGTGCCCGGGCCTGCTCAGTCCAGCTCGTAGTCGAAGGTGTAGGCGACGGACGGCTCGCCGTGCACGGCGGTGAAGCCGCCCGTCCCCCGCAGCCCGGCCAGCCCGCCGGTGGCCGACCCGGGCACCACCTCGAAGACGCAGTGCACGGTGCCCTTCTCGTCGAAGGTGCCGCGCTCGGCGAGCACGAAGGAACCCGCGCGTCCGTCGAGGGTGCCGGAGACCAGCTCGTGGCCGGTGAAGCTGCCGGCGGAGGCGGACCCTCCCGCGGTGTAGGCGATGGTGTACGCGCACGAGGTCCCGGTGGCCGCGATGCCGCCGGCGAAGTGGTTGGTGACGACGGCGGAGGCCAGCTTCGGGCCGCCGCCGTCGCCGCCGCCGGTGCCGCCGGCCTCGGCGATGACCTTCTCCTGCCAGTCGGCGAAGGTGAAGCTGCCGGTGGTGTGCGTGGTCATGGGGCTCCTCACATGCGGTGGCGCGGGCCCTTCCCGCGCCGGCCGCCATCACTGTCCCGCCCGTACCTGACATCTCCTGTCAGGTACGGGCGGCAGACTGTCGGCATGCGCGCCGACCGCCTTCTGCAGATGCTCCTGCTGCTCCAGAACCGGGGCCGGATGACCGCACCGGAACTCGCCGCCGAGCTGGAGGTCTCCGTACGCACCGTCTACCGCGACGCCGAGGCGCTCATCGCCTCCGGCGTGCCGCTGACCGCCGAACGGGGGCCGGAGGGCGGCTACCGCCTGATGGAGGGCTACCGCACCCGGCTGACCGGCCTCACCGGCGAGGAGGCCGACTCCCTGTGGCTGGCCGGGATGCCGGGGGCCGCGGCCGAGCTGGGGTTGGGCGCCGAACTGGCGACCGCGCAGCTCAAGCTGCGCGCCGCGCTCCCCGCGCAGCTCGCCGAGCGCACCCGGCGCGTCTCCGAGCGCTTCCACCTCGACGCCCCGGCCTGGTTCCGGGACGCCGACCCCGTACCGCACCTGGCCCGCGTGGCCGAGGCCGTCTGGGAACAGCGGACGCTGCGCGTCCACTACCGCCGCTGGAAGGGCGAGGTGCGCCGCGAGCTGCACCCGCTCGGGCTCGTCCTCAAGGGCGGCATCTGGTACCTCGTCGCCCGGTCCGCCCACGGCCCGGAGGGCGAGGGCGGCGGACCCCGGCCCCGGGAGGACCTGCGCACCTACCGGGTCTCGCGCATCCTCGCCCTCGAGACGCCGGGCGAGCGCTTCGAGCGGCCGGCCGGCTTCGACCTCGCGGCGCACTGGGCCGAGGTCGCCGGCCGCCTGGAGACCGGCCGCCTGCGGGACGAGGCGCTGCTGCGGCTCTCCCCGCGCGGCATGCGGCTGCTGCCCATGCTCTTCGGCGCGGTGGGCGCGCGGGCGGTCCGGGAGGCCCGGGAGACGGACGGGCCGGACGGGGACGGCTGGGTGAGGGTGCTCCTCCCCGTGGAGAGCACACCCGTGGCGGTGGGCGACCTGCTCAGGCTCGGGACGGAGGCCGAGGTGCTCGGCCCGGCCGGACTGCGCGCGGCCTTCTCCCGGGAGGTGGAGGCGCTGGCACGCAGGTACGGACGGGGCACGGGTGAGAGCGCCTGAGCGCCGCGGCCGCCACCGGCGGCTAGCGTCGGAGGACGGCGCGGGAAGTACGTCCGCGCCGCCGGCACCGACACCACCACACAGGAGAGCCCGTGGCGGAGCATCGGCAGGAGACGGGAGCGGCGGGGGAGGAGGGGAGCGCGGCGGGCGAGCCGCTGCCGACCAGGATCGGCCAGGCGGTCATCCTGCACCGGGGCGGGGACCGTGAGGAGGCGCGCAACCGGCTGGCGGACCTGTGGGAGGAGACGGGCGAGGACGGCGACCCCTTCCACCGCTGCGCCATCGCCCACTACCTGGCCGGCACCCAGGACGACCCCGTGGCCGGACTCGAGTGGGACCGGCGCGCGCTGGCCGCCGCGAAGGCCCCGGCCGGGGACCGGGCGGCCGTACGGGCCCTGCTCCCCGCGCTCCATCTGAGCCTGGCCGCCGGCCACGCCGGGCTCGGCGACCACGCCGCCGCCCGGCGCGAGCTGGCCCGGGCCCGCGGGGCTGCGGGAGAGCTGCCCGACGACGCGTACGGCACGGGCGTCAGGGCCGCCATCGAGAGGCTGACGCGCCGGCTGGCGGCCACCGGCGAGCCGCCGTGTCAGTGGCCGTAGACCCGCCGGCAGGTCCGCGCCGGTTCGCTGTCCGAGGCCCAGCCGCCGTACATCTCCCCGAGCCCGCACACATCAGCGCCGGGCCACGGGGAGGCGCCGGGGGAGCTACCGGGGGTGCGCTCCGGGCGGGCGGGCCCGGAGGGGAGGCGTTCGCGCCGCGGCGGGCGGGGAGCCGGGCGCGTGGCGGGCGGGGAGGCGGGAGCCGGCGGAGAGGACGGCAGAGGAGAGGGCGCCGACGAAGGACAGGTCGGGCAAGCGGCCGGGAAGCAGGGAGACCGGAAGGCGCCGGCGTGGAGCTTTCGCCTCGTCGTCCAGGGCGTGCAGGGGCTCAGCGCCGTCATCGAGTCGATCGCTCATGGGCGGCTCCGATGGGATGGACAGGCATGAGTCACCGTGCGGGCTGCCGCGGCGGGTG
>NZ_JBKJFM010000184.1:0-10768 GCF_046614825.1 Streptomyces nanhaiensis | reverse complement strand
GCCGCCGCGGCGCGCAGCGGCAGTACGGGGTCTCGCTCGGGGCGCGCGGTCCGGGCGAGCACCACCTCGCCGTCCTGCACGACGACGCCCTCGGCCAGCGGGGTGCGCGCCCGCCGCCCGCGCCCCGGGCGGAACCGGCGGGCGCTCAGCACCCGGTCGACCTCGCGCCAGGTGACGTCGCAGGCGTAGGAGACCACCCGGGCCGCCTCGTAGACGCGGCGCAGCAGCGCGTCCGCGTCCGGCAGGGCGAGCGCGGCGGCGATCTGGTCCTGGTCCTGGAGGGCGAGCCGGTCGGTGGCGCGGCCGGTGCCCAGGTGGAGGGCGTCGCGTACGTCCAGGAGGGTGCGGTGGGCCTCGTCCAGCCCTTCGCGGGGCGCGTCGGCCAGCCAGGAGGCGGCCACCGCGCGCAGGGCGGTGGCGTCGCGCAGGCCGCCGCGGGCCTCCTTCAGATCGGGTTCGAGGAGGAAGCGCAGCTCGCCGTGGCGGCGGGCGCGCTCCCGGACCGCCTCGCGCAGTTCGGGCAGCAGCCGGTGGGCGCCGGTGCGCCAGCGGGCGAGCATCCGGGTGCGCAGGGCGGCGGTGAGCTCCGGGTCTCCGGCGACGTGCCGGGCGTCGAGCAGCCCGAGCTGCACCCTCAGGTCGCCGGCCGCGGCCCGTTCGGCCTCGCCCGGGGTGCGCACCGAGTGGTCCAGGGCGATCCCCAGGTCCCACACGGGGTACCAGATGCGGTCGGCGAGGGCGGCGACCTCGCGCGTGTCGCGGCCGGTGTGCAGCAGCAGCAGGTCCAGATCGCTGCGCGGGGAGAGCTCCCCGCGGCCGTAGCCGCCTACGGCCACGAGCGCGACCCCCTCGCCCGCGTCGCCCAGGAGTGAGGCGAGCCAGGCGTCGGTGAGGTCGGACAGGGCCCGGCGGCGCGGCGGCCCGGGCCGCGCCTCCCGGTCAAGGAGGCGCAGCCGGGCCGCCGCGTAGTTGCCGGGGCCGCCGGGGTCGCCGGGACGGCCGGATTCCGGGGTCACGCGGTCTCCCGCTCCGGTCGGCTCACAGCGCTCACAGCGCGTCCGGGCCGCGCTCGCCGGTGCGGACGCGCACCGCCGTCTCGACGGGGACGCTCCAGACCTTGCCGTCGCCGATCTTGCCGGTCCGGGCGGCCTTGACGACCACCTCGAGGAGCTGCTCGGCGTCCTCGTCCTCGACCAGGACCTCGACGCGGACCTTGGGGACCAGGTCGACGGTGTACTCGGCACCGCGGTACACCTCGGTGTGGCCGCGCTGCCGGCCGTATCCGCTGGCCTCGGTGACGGTCAGTCCCTGGACGCCGAACGCCTGCAGGGCGTCCTTGACCTCGTCGAGCCGGTGCGGCTTGATGACTGCGGTGATGAGCTTCACGCGTCCACCTTCTTGTCGGTCTCCTTCGCGGACGGCGAGGCCGTCGCGCTGTCGTTGTGGCCGCCCGCGGTGCCGCGGGAAGCGGGCGAGCCGCCCACCGCGCTGAAGTCGTAGGCGGTCTCGGCGTGGTACGCCTGGTCCAGTCCGGCGGTCTCGTCGTCCTCGCTCGCCCGGAAGCCGACGACGGCGTCGACCAGCTTGGCGAGGATCCAGGAGACCACGAAGGAGAAGGCCATCACCGAGAAGGCCCCGGCGGCCTGCTTGCCGAGCTGGGTGAGGCCGCCCACGCCGTCCGTGGCCAGGACGCCGACCAGCAGGGTGCCGATGACGCCGCCGACGAGGTGGACTCCGACGACGTCCAGGGAGTCGTCGTAGCCGAGCCGGTACTTCAGGCTGACGGCCCAGGAGCAGACCAGGCCGGCCACCAGGCCGATGACGATCGCGCCGACGGCGTTCACGTGCGCGCCGGCGGGGGTGATGGCGACCAGGCCCGCGACGGCTCCGGATGCGGCGCCCAGGGTGGTGAAGGCGCCGTGCCGGATCCGCTCGTACAGCAGCCAGCCCAGGATGGCGGCGGCGGTGGCGACCTGCGTGTTCAGGGCCATGGTGGCCGCGGTGCCGTTCGCGCCCAGCGCGGAGCCGGCGTTGAAGCCGAACCAGCCGAACCACAGCAGGGCGGCGCCCAGGACCACCAGCGGGAGGCTGTGGGGCCGCATGGGCTCCCTCTTGAAGCCGATGCGCCTGCCGACCACCAGGACAGCGGCCAGGGCGCCGACCCCGGCGTTGATGTGGACGGCGGTGCCGCCCGCGAAGTCGATGACCTCCAGCTCGAACAGCCAGCCGCCCTCGGCCCACACCCAGTGCGCGACGGGGAAGTAGACGACCGTGGCCCACAGGGTGATGAACAGCGCCCAGGCGCTGAACTTCACGCGGTCGGCCAGGGCGCCGCTCATCAGGGCGGGCGTCAGGACGGCGAACATGAGCTGGAAGAGGACGAAGGCGAGGACCGGGATGCCCTCGTCACCGCCGGTCAGCGTCTCGACGTCGATGCCGCCGAGGCCGATGTGCTCGAAACCGCCGATCAGGCCGCCGGTGTCGGTGCCGAAGGCGAGCGAGTAGCCGTAGAGGACCCAGAGGACGCTCACGATGCCCAGGGAGATGAAGGACATCATGAGCATGTTCAGTGCGCTCTTGACCCGGACCATGCCGCCGTAGAAGAGGGCCAGGCCGGGTGTCATCAACATGACCAGCGCCGCGCTGATCAGTACGAAAGCGGTATCCGCGCCGTTCAATGTGGGCGTCTCCTCGCGTGCGCGACCCGTGGGGGCGGATCTGGGGGTCAGGATGAGCCACAGATTTCCGGAGCCCCGTTTCCGCCGATGCGGCGCGGCGTTTCACGGCCGTGACGAAGGCGCGCCCTCTGTTACGCCCGGGTGAACACGCCCGCGGGCCGGAACCGCGCCGGCGCCGGCCCGGCCCCCCGGCCCGGTTCTCCGCCGCCCGTGCGGCACACCGCCCTGGCCGGGCACGACGGGCGCGCCGGGCGGGCGCGTGGCGGCCCGGGCGGCGCGGTCGTATGACAACCCGGGGGCGTGCGGCGGGCGGCCGGGAAGGGCCGGTGGGGGTGGAGCGCCGGAGAGGAGGGGCAGCGGGCCGGCGGGCGGGGTGCCGGTTCAGCTCGCGAGGGCGGTCCCGCCCTCGGGCAGCTCGTCCGCGAGCCGCTCGGTGAGCTCGGCGACCTCCGCGACGTCCCCGAACTCGCGGGCGGCCGTGGCCACGGTCTTGCGGATGCGGTTGTCGACCCGTTCCGAACGGAGACGTTTCGCCACCCTCAGCGCCCGGCCGGTCATCTCGGCGCACTGCTCGGGTTCGCGCTGCAGCAGGTGGACCGTGGCCATGCCGACGAGGTTGAGCGCGTAGGAGCGCTGGTGGCCCCTGCCGCCGCCGCACTCGCGGCCGAACAGCTCCACGGCCCGCCGCATCGCCGGCTGCGCGAGCGAGAGGTAGGCGGGGCTGCGGCCCGCCACATGGGCGAGGTCGCGGTAGGAGTGGGCGTTCTCGGCGTGCAGCTCGGCCTCGGAGAAGAAGCCGATCCAGTCCGGGTCGGCGTCCCCCTCGGTGGCCTCGGCGAAGGTCTCCTCGGCCATCCGCACCGCCCGGTGGCACTTGTCGGGCCGTCCCATGTTGGCGTACGCGCGCGCCTCCACCGCGTGGAGCATGGCCTGGGTGCGGGGGGTGGCGTCCTCCCGGCCGCCGTACTGCGCGAGGTGGACCAGTTCCAGCGCGTCCTCGGGCCGGCCCAGGTGGATCATCTGGCGGCCCATGTCGGACAGCACGTACGCGCCCAGCGGCCGGTCTCCGGCCTCCTTGGCCGCGTGCAGGGCGAGGACGAAGTACTTCTGCGCGGTCGGCTGGAGCCCGACGTCGTAGCTCATCCAGCCGGCCAGCTCCGCCAGCTCGGCGGTGACGCGGAACAGCCGCCGCCGCACCGGCTCGGCGTGGTGCTCCTGGAGCAGGTCGGTGACCTCGTGGAGCTGGCCGACGACGGCCTTGCGCCGCAGCCCGCCGCCGCACTGGGCGTCCCACTGGCGGAACATCACGATCGTCTGCTCCAGCAGTTCCAGCTCCGGGTCCGACAGCCGGTGGTCGCCCCGTGGTCCGGGATCGCCGGCGGGGGCCGGCGACGCGCCGGGGAAGCGCTCGCCGGGGGCCGGTGCGACGGGGGCGGGCACCAGCCAGCGCTGCATCGGCTCGATCAGCGCCGGGCCGGCGGCCATGCCCAGGGAGGTGCCGAGGAAGCCGCGCCGGGCCAGCATCAGGTCGCTGCGCGAGAACTCGCTGATCATCGCCACGGTCTCCGGCCCCGTCCAGGGCAGGTCCACACCTCCGTCGGAGGCCGTCTGGCGGGCGGCGCGCAGCCCCAGGTCCTCGACGGCGACCACGCAGCCGAAGCGCTCGGAGAACAGCTCGGAGAGGATGCGCGGAATCGGCTCGCGGGGCTGCTCGCCGTCGAGCCAGCGGCGCACCCGGGAGGTGTCGGTGCTGATGTGGTGCGCGCCCGTCCGGCGTGCGCGGCGGTTCACCTGCCGGGCCAGCTCGCCCTTGGACCAGCCGCTGCGCGCGAACCACGAGGCGAGCTGTCCGTTCGGGCGCTTCCCGGCGGTGCCGACCCCGCCGCTGCTGCCGTTGCCGCCCACTGGAACGCCCCCATCCCGGCCCGCACGCGTCCTGTCCCCGGATGCCGTCTCGGCATGCCTCTGGCATAGGCGCACGTCGGACGTCTTCCGTGTATCTGTGTCGCCGTGTGAACCGAAAGTAATCCTACGATCACTGATGTGGCGAGTGAAATTGCAAAACCGCCACCATTCGCCACCCCTTCGGATGAACCCAGGCGGCGCTCCGCGCGGTTCACTTGACCCAGGGCGGCCACAACCGGTTGAAGCGATGCACACCGGGGCGCGCGAAGACCGGCGCGCCCCTCACACAGATCCCGTCGCCCCGCTTCGACCCGGACCGCCCGGCGTCGCTCTGTGCGACGGTTTCGTAACCGAATGCACGCGGGACCCGTTGGAGGGGGCATGGGCTTCACAATCGGCAGCATCCGCGAGATCCGGGAGCTCCGGGAGTTGCGGTCCGGCACCCGGCGCCACCGCCGCGCCCCGGCGTGCACGGCGGTGGCCGAGTACACCGGCCTGTGGGGCTGGGACGTGGTCCCGGGTGCGCGCGCCACGCGCGTCGGCGGCCGGACCGAGTGCTCCTGCGGCGCCCCGCAGTGCCCCTCCCCCGGCGCCCATCCCCTGGACGAGTCGCTCCTGGTCCCGGCCGGCGCGACGCTGGACGAGGCCACCGCGGCCTGGGAGCGGGTCCCCGGCGCGGCCCTGCTGCTGCCGGTGGGCCGCGCCTTCGACGTCATCGAGGTCTCCGAGTCCGCCGGGCGCCGCGCGCTGGCCCGGCTGGAGCGGATGGGGCTGCCGCTGGGGCCGGTCGCCGTCACCCCGCACGGCCGCGCCTGGTTCTTCGTGGCCACCGGCGCCGCGGCCGGCCTGCCCCGCCTGCTGTACCGGACGGGCTGGGACGACGCCGTACTGGACCTGCGCGGCCTCGGTCCGGGCGAGCACGTCACCGCTCCCCCCTCCGACCTCGGCGGGCTCGGCCCGGTCCGGTGGCTGCGTCCGCCCACCCTGGAGGGGGCGGGCCGCCCCCCGCAGGCCAGGCTGCTGCTGGGCACCCTGGCGTACGTCTGCCACCGCGAACTGCCCGGCTCCTGACCCCTTCGGGCCCTCCGGCGCCCTCCGGCGCATGGGCCCGGGACCGGACCCCGCCGCGGCCTCGGCCGTACGCGGCGGGGCGTCCCCGGCGTCCTTCCCCGGTCCGTCAGTCGCCGATCAGGGCGTCGACGAACGCCTCCGGCTCGAACGGCGCGAGGTCGTCCGCCCCCTCGCCCAGGCCGACGAGCTTGACCGGTACGTTCAGCTCGCGCTGGACGGCGATGACGATGCCGCCCTTGGCCGTGCCGTCGAGCTTGGTGAGCACGATGCCGGTGATGTCCACGACCTCGGCGAAGACCCGGGCCTGGATCAGCCCGTTCTGGCCGGTGGTGGCGTCCAGGACGAGCAGGACCTCGTCGACCGGGCCGTGCTTCTCCACCACGCGCTTGACCTTGCCCAGCTCGTCCATCAGACCGGTCTTGGTGTGCAGCCGTCCCGCGGTGTCGATGAGCACCACGTCCGCGCTCTCGCCGATGCCCTCCTTGACCGCGTCGAAGGCGACCGACGCCGGGTCGCCGCCCTCGGGGCCGCGTACGGTGCGGGCGCCGACGCGCTCGCCCCAGGTCTGGAGCTGGTCGGCGGCGGCGGCACGGAAGGTGTCGGCGGCGCCGAGCACGACCGACCTGCCGTCGGCGACCAGGACACGGGCGAGCTTGCCGGTGGTGGTGGTCTTGCCGGTGCCGTTGACGCCGACGACCAGCACCACGCCCGGCCGCACCACGCCCTCGGAGGACACGCCGCCCTCGGTGTGGACGGTACGGTCCAGGTCGGTGCCGATCAGGGCCAGCAGCTCCTCGCGCAGCAGCGCGCGCAGCTCGGCGGGGCTGCGGGTGCCCAGCACCCTCACCCGCTCGCGCAACCGCTCCACCAGCTCCTGGGTGGGGGCGACGCCGACGTCGGCGGTGAGCAGGGTGTCCTCGATCTCCTCCCAGGTGTCCTCGTCGAGGTGGTCGCGGGAGAGCAGGGTGAGCAGGCCGCGGCCCAGGGTGTTCTGGGACCGCGACAGGCGCTCGCGCAGCCGCACCAGGCGTCCGGCGGTGGGCGCGGGCACCTCGATCCCGGGTGCCTCGGGCTGCGGGGGCGCGGGGGGCGCGGCCGCCTCCGCGTCCGTCGCCCCGACCGGGGGCTGCGGCAGCTCGACCTCTTCGATGGTGCGGCGTTCCTCCGCGCGGGGAGGCCCGGCCTCCTCGCCGACCTGCGGTTCGGTCGGGGGCGGGGTGATGGTCGGAGGTGGGGCGGAGCGGTCCAGCCGCGGCGTCTTCTTCTTGCGGACGCCGGTGACCACCAGTCCGCCGATCGCCACGACGGCGACCACGGCGATGACGACAGCGAGAATGAGGATGTCCATGGTTCCCTAGAGAGTTACCTGCGTCACGGGCAGGGCCTGCCCGTGACGCAGAGCCGTTCGGGCCGAGCGAGAAGCTCCTTCGGAGCCGGAGTCACAACGCGTCCCAGTATCGGCCAAGAACGCGGACGAGCGCCGTTGCGGCCCGTGGGGCGGGCCGCAACGGCGCTCGTCTCGGCGGGCGCGGACGGGTCAGCCCATCTCCTCCAGCGCCCTGCCCCTGGTCTCCGGCACGAACTTGAGGACGAACGGAATCGAGAGGGCCGCGAAGACGGTGTAGATGACGTACGCGCCCGACAGGTTCCAGTCCGACAGGCTCGGGAAGGTGACGGTGATCAGCCAGTTGGCCACCCACTGGGCCCCGGCGGCGATGCCGAGGGCGGCGGCGCGGATGCGGTTGGGGAACATCTCGCCGAGCATGACCCAGACCACCACGCCCCAGGAGAGGGCGAAGAAGAGCACGAAGGAGTGCGCGGCGACGAGCGCGACCGTGCCCTGGAGGTCGGGCAGGGTGATGTCGTCGCCGGTGCCGCTCTTGTAGGAGAAGGCCCAGGCCGCGGCGCCGAGGGAGAGTGCCATGCCCGCGGAGCCGGTCAGGGCCAGCGGCCTGCGGCCGATCCGGTCCACCAGGAGCATCGCGATCACCGTGCCGACGATGTTGATGATCGAGGTGGTGAAGGAGTAGAGGAACGAGCTGCCGGGGTCGATGCCGACCGACTGCCACAGCGAGGCGCTGTAGTAGAAGATCACGTTGATGCCGACCAGCTGCTGGAACAGCGACAGGCCGATGCCGACCCAGACGACGGGCAGCAGGCCGAAGCGCCCTCCCAGCAGGTCGCGCAGGCTCGGCCTGCGCTCGCCGCGCATGCGCTCGCGGATCTCGGCGATCCGGGCGTCCAGGTCGCTCCCCCGCGCCTCGACGTCCGCGAGGACGGCCCTGGCCTCGTCCGTGCGCCCCTGGGCGACGAGGTGGCGCGGGGACTCGGGTATGCGCAGGGTCAGCAGTCCGTACAGCAGGGCGGGGACGACCTCGATGCCGAGCATGAGCTGCCATGCCTCGACGCCCAGCAGGCTGCCGCGCTGCTCGCCGTCGGCGAGGTTGAGCACGCCCCAGTTGACCAGTTGGGACACGGCGATGCCCAGCACGATCGCGGCCTGCTGGAAGGAGGCGAGCCGGCCGCGGTACTCCGCCGGGGCGACCTCCGCGATGTAGGCGGGCGCGATCACCGAGGCCATGCCGATGGCGACGCCGCCCAGGGTCCGCCAGAAGGCCAGGTCCCACATGGTGAAGGGGAGCATGGAGCCGACGGCGCTGAGGGCGAAGAGCACCGCGGCGATCTGCATCACCCGGATGCGGCCGATCCGGTCGGCGAGCCGGCCCGCGGTGGCGGCGCCGATCGCGGCGCCGATCAGGGCGGCGGCGATGATCTGCGCGAGCACGCCGGAGGCGATGTCGAATCTGCCCCGGATGCCCTCGACCGCTCCGTTGATGACGGAGCTGTCGTAGCCGAAGAGGAAGCCTCCCATCGCCGCCGCGGTGGCGATGAAGACGACGTGTCTGAGGTGCTGGGGCCGTCCGGCCGGGGCGTCCGGTCCGTCCGGCCTCACCTGCGCGGTGCTGGTCACGGTGTGTACTCCTGCGGTCCCCGGCGGCGGTGCCGGGTGGGGTGCAAAGTGGTTGCCGCCTTTTACCCGGCACGCACAAGTGCATGCCGCCGTTTGAAGGCATGGCCGACCTTGCAGAGACTATTCGTTCAAAGGTTGAAGTCAATAGATGGAAGGGATCCGCGACAACCCCAGGGTGTAACGTTTTTTGTTCGGGAAGTGAAGCAGGGGTGAAGGCCCGGGCCGCCCATGGGGAGGCTCAGCGGAGCCGCTGGCTGATGACCTTCGAGACCCCGTCGCCCTGCATCGAGACGCCGTAGAGGGCGTCGGCGACCTCCATGGTCCGCTTCTGATGGGTGATCACGATGAGCTGGGAACTCTCCTGGAGTTCCTTCATGATCCCGATCAGCCGCTGGAGGTTGGTGTCGTCCAGCGCCGCCTCGACCTCGTCCATGACGTAGAACGGGCTGGGCCTCGCCTTGAAGATCGACACCAGCAGCGCCACGGCCGTCAGCGAGCGTTCGCCTCCCGACAGCAGCGACAGCCGCTTGACCTTCTTCCCCGGCGGCCGGGCCTCGACGTCCACACCCGTGGTGAGCATGTTCTCCGGGTCGGTGAGGACCAGCCGCCCCTCGCCGCCGGGGAACAGCCGCGAGAAGACGCCCTCGAACTCGCGGGCCGTGTCGCGGTACGCCTCGGTGAAGACCTGCTCGACCCGCTCGTCCACCTCCCTGACCACCTGCAGCAGGTCCGCGCGGGTCTTCTTCAGGTCCTCCAGCTGCTCGCTGAGGAAGCGGTGCCGCTCCTCCAGGGCCGCGAACTCCTCCAGCGCCAGCGGGTTCACCCTGCCCAGCTGCCGGTACGCCCGCTCGGCCGCCTGCAGCCGCTTCTCCTGCTCGGCGCGGACGAAGGGGACCGGCCGGTTGCGCGGGTGACCGGGGTCCTCGGGCAGTTCCTCCCCCTCGGCAGGCGGCGACGGCGGCACCGGCTGGTCGGGGCCGTACTCGCGGACCAGCACGGCCGGCTCCACGCCCAGCTCCTCCAGGGATCTGGTCTCCAGCTGCTCGATCCGCAGCCGCTTCTCGGCGCCCAGCACCTCGCCGCGGTGCACGGAGTCGGTGAGCTTGTCCAGCTCCTCCTTGAGCTGCCGGCCCCGGTCGCGCTCGGCGGCCAGCTCGCGTTCCCGCCCGGCCTTGGCGCTCCGGGCGGCCTCCCGCTCCTCCTCGGCCCGCGCCAGCGACACCTCCACGTGCGCCAGCAGCTGCCGGGCGCCGGAGGCGACGGCCGAGGCCACCTCCCGCTCGTGCCGCAGCCTGGCACGGCGGCGCTCCGCGCGCGCCCGCGCCTCCCGTTCGGCGCGCGCCGCCCGGTCCAGGGAGTCCGCCCGCCCGGCGAGCCCCTTGACCCTCTCCTCGTGGGTGCGCACCTGGAGGCGGGCCTCCATCTCCGTCTGCCGGGCGTTGGCGCCGTCGGCGGCCAGCCGGTCGCGCACCGAGGTGTCCGGCTCCTCCTCGCCCGGCTGCTCCTCGGCCACCGCCAGCCGCTCGGCCAGCACCTCGGCCTCCTCGCGGGCCCGCGCCAGCGCCCCCTCGGCCTTCGCCACGGCCGCCGCCGCGCGCTCGGCCTCCCCCTCCGCGGCCCGGGCCTGTCCGCCCAGCCTCCCGAGCCGGCCGGCGACCTGCGACCTCTCCCTGTCGGCCGCGCTGCGCCGCGCTCCCAGTTCCTCGACCCGGGCGGCGCACGCGCGCCGCCGCTCCCGGGCCCTCTCCCGCTCCTCGGCCAGCGCCTCGCAGCGGCCGTCCAGCTCGGCCAGCTCGGCGGCGGCCTCGTCCACCGACGCCCGCACCTCCAGCAGCGACGGGGCCCCGGCGGAACCGCCCTGCGCGAAGTGGGCGCCGAGCAGATCGCCCTCGGCGGTGACGGCGGTCAGCTCCGGGCGCCCGGTCACCAGCTCCACCGCGTCCCGCAGGGCATCGACCACCACCACTGCACGCAGCAGCCGCCGCAGGGCGGGCAGCAGTACCTCCGGGCCCGACACCAGTTCCGCGGCCCACCGCGCACCGGGTACGTCCAGGGCTCCGGGAGGCTCCTCCGGCGGCGCGCCGCCGAGCACCAGCGCCGCGCGGCCGGCGTCCTGCCCGCGCAGCAGGCGCAGGGCGTCGGC
>NZ_JBKJFM010000183.1:0-10811 GCF_046614825.1 Streptomyces nanhaiensis | reverse complement strand
GGCCTTCGGTGGTTACTTGGCGGTGGTGTCCAGCGCGGCCAGGGCCTGGGCCCAGCGGACGTACTTCAGCTTGGCCAGGTCGGCCACGGTCTTCACGCCGAACGCCTGGTCCAGCAGTTCGCCGTCGTGGTCGGACACGCCCTTCAGGGCGGAGACGGGTGCCTGGAGTATCTCCGGCAGGGCCTTGTCCGCCCATGCCTTGTCCAGCACCTTGTCCAGGTCGATCGAAGCCACGTACGCCCTCCCAGGCTGACGGTGTGTGAGCGAGGTGCGGGAGCGAAGCGCGGTGCGGACGGAACGAGGGCCGTAGCCGTGCCACCGGGCGCGGCGCCCCCGGCCGGAACCGCACCGGCCGGTCCGCGCGTTGACCGACCACCCGTCGACCCGCTCCCATGGGCCATGGCCCTCCGCGCCCTCCCGCGGGATGCGCGGGCAGCGGGAAGCGCACATGGCCCCCTCTGGTTTTCTACATGACTGTAGAAGGATAGGGGGTGTCGGCCCCTGCTCGGGGCGCGCTGAGGCGACCGGAACGGGAAAGGCCGAAAACGGCCCCTGAACGGGCGTCATCCCGGCCGCTCCTTCACCCGGCGCCGCACACCGGGGCGGGCGCCGCGCACCGATCGCCGCGGCCTTGCCCGTTCGCGGGAGCCGGAGCGGGGCATGCGGCAGAGGTCCCCGGCCGACTCGGCACGCGGCGGCGCGCCGGCGTATTGGACCGCACGGCGGCGGAAGGCGAGAGTGGTCCCGTCACCCATGACCGTGCACCGGGGCGGACCGTACCGCCCCGTCCCGCCACGCGCCCCGCGTACGGGCGCCCAGGAGGTTCGGACCATGAGGCACACCCGTGCCCGGCGCGCCCTGTTCGGCGCGCTCACCGCGCTCGCCCTCACCCCGCTCGCCGCCTGCGGACAGGGCGCCTCCCCGGCCACGCCGTCCCCGTCCGCCACCGCCCCGGATCCGAGTACGGCCCCGGATTCGGGCACAGCCCCGAAGCCGACCGCGGCCGCGGAACCGTACGTCCGTGAACTCAGGTCACTGGAGCGCGAGTTCGACGCGCGGCTGGGCGTCTACGCCGTGGACACCGGCACCGGACGGGAGGTGGCCTACAACGACACCGAGCGATTCGCCTACGCCTCCACGTTCAAGGCACTGGCCGCCGGCGCCGTGCTGCGGAAGTACTCCCCGGGAGGGATGGAGAAGGTGGTCGAGTACTCCGAGGACGACCTGGTCCCGCACTCCCCGGTTACCGGGAAGCACACCGGGACCGGAATGACCCTGCGTGAACTGTGCGAGGCCGCCGTCCGCTTCAGCGACAACACCGCGGCCAACCTGCTGTTCGACGCGGTGGGCGGGCCCAGGGGACTGGACGCCGTGCTGGAGGAGATCGGTGACGACGTCACCCGGATGGAACGCCGTGAACCGGAACTGAGCCGGTGGGCCCCGGGCGAGACACGGGACACGAGCACGCCGCGCGCTTTCGCCGGGAACCTGCGCGCGTTCGTCCTCGGGGACGTCCTCGGCGAGGGTGAACGCGCACAGCTCGCGCAGTGGCTGCGCACCAACGTCACCGGAGCCGGGCTCATCAGGGCCGGGGTGCCCCGGGGCTGGGTGGTCGGCGACAAGACCGGGACCGGCAGCGGCTACGGGGTGCGCAACGACATCGCCGTGGTGTGGCCCCCCGGCGGCGCTCCCATCGTCGTGGCGATCATGTCGGACCGCGACGAGGAGGACGCCGAGCACGACGACGAACTGATCGCGAAAGCGGCGTCGGTGGTCGCCGACACGCTGTCGTGACGGCAGGCGGACCAGGGGAGCGGCGTAGCGCCGCGCAGGGCGGCCACCAGAAGCACCACCTCACCGCGTCACCACGGGGACACCGTCCGGGCGGCCGGCGAGGAGTGCCGCGATGTGGTCGGCGCAGCGCAGGGCCGCCTCGGCCATGGTGCCCTCGGTCATTCCGGCGACGTGCGGGGTGAGCAGGGCGCCGGGCAGGCCGACGAGCGGCGAGGCGAAGGCGGCGTGCTCGTGGGCGAAGGTGTCGACGGCGGCGGCCGCGAGTGGGTGGGCGGGATCGCGCAGCGCGTCGGCGAGGGCGTCCCGGTCTTCCTCCGGTATCCCTGCCCTCAGTCCGCCGCGCAGGCGGTGCACGCGGCGGCCCGCGCAGGGTCGTAGCGGCGGCCGCACGCGCACCGGGGCCAGCCCAGGCAGGACGGGCACATGGTGTACGGGGCGGCGACGGGAACGCCGCAGGAGCCGTCGCGCCCCTCGCACTCGGGCATGGGCCGGTGGGTGACGGCTTCGGTCGGGGTGCGGTCCGCGGGCGTGGCGGCGGGCGCCTCCCGGTCGTCGCCCTTCCCGGCGGCGGGGCGGGGCCCGGCCCCGCGCCGGCCGGCGCACAGAGGGCAGGGCAGGTCGGGGTCGCCGGGCGTCCAGCCGTCGTCGCAGCGGGCCGGGCAGCCGCCGGGCGCCAGCAGCCATACGGCCACGTGGTCGGGCCGGTGGCCGTCCTGGTGCTCGTCCGCCTCCCGGCTCAGCGGGCGGGAGGCCCAGCCACCCCACCAGCGGCGGTCGACGCGGGCGGTGAGCTGGGCGACGGTGTGGTACCGCAGCTCGGCGCGGATGGTGTCGACGACGGCGGGAGGGGCGGTGCCTCCGCAGGCGCGGACGACCTTGTCCGGCAGGGCGGCGAGGACGGCGCGGACCGGGTCGGCGGAATCGGGGGCGTTCCGGCAGGTGTCGCACTGGCCGTCCAGCCGGCTCCGGGGGAAGTAGACCCGTTCCCGCCGCGGGGCCCTCTCGCCGGGCCTGCCCGCGCCGTCCGGACTCCGCGGCCCGGACCTTCCGCGCACCGCCGTGCCCCCGGGGCGTGCGGGAAGCGGAGCGTGGCAGGTGCGGCACAGGCCGCGGCAGGCCCGGCACCGGCCGCCCTGGGCGGAGGGGGCGCCGCAGTCGGGGCACTCGCGGCGGCACACGTCGCACAGATGGTCCTCGGGGTGGGGGACCGGCAGGGGGCGGCTTCTGTCCTGGCAGCGCAGGCACTTCCCGGTGTCGATGTCGCAGGGGGTGGGCAGCAGGGGCATGCCGGGGCAGGTGCCGCAGCGTACGGCGACGTGCTCTTCGGTACGGCGAAAGATCATGCCGCGCTCCCGCTCCCGTGGGCTGTGATCGGTCCGGTGCCAGAATGCCACGCCGCACCGACACCGGGACCGGTCCGCCCACCGGCCCGCTCACCGGGGCCTTCGCCCGGTGTCCGGCCGCACCCGGTCGGTCCGGCCGGTCCGGCCGGGTGCGTACGATCACGCGAGGAGGCCGCACGGGGCGACGGACGTGCCGAGGCGGCCGGGAGACGAGGTGGTGGACGGATGTGGCCCCGGGTGGACGGCATGCGCGCTCTGGAACTGGGCACACCGGGAGGCCTGCGGGCCCGGCTGAACGCGCTCGTCCTCGCGGGGACGAAGACGGCCACGACCGGTCTGCTCCAGGAGTACGCGCAGGAGGCGGAGGGACTGGAGTACGCGGGTGAGAGGCTGGCGCTGCTGGACGACCACGGCCGGCGCGTCGCCACCGTCGAGATCACCGGTGTCGAGGTCAGGCCCTTCGGCGAGGTGACCTGGGAACACGCTGCCGCCGAGGGTGAGGGGGACGCCTCCCTCGAGGAGTGGCGCGAGGGCCACCGCCGGTTCTGGGAGCGGATCGGCACCCCGGTCACCGACCGCACCCTCGTGGCCTGCCTGGCCTTCCGGCTCGTGGGGTAGGGCCGGCGTACGGCTCCCGGCCGCCTGTGCGGCCGGCCGCCGCGGGGGAGCGGGGCCGCGGGCGCGGGAGATCGACTTTCGCGACCGCGCCGGGTGAGCGACCCTGGAGAAGGACGTCCGGGGGACGGGACCGCATGAGCGCGGGTCCGATCGCCGCGGGGTTTCCGCCGGGCGTCCGCGGCGGTGCGGGCGCCCGTGCCGAGCCCCTCGCCCGCGAGCCGAGGCGGCTCCCCGCCCCGGGGCACGCGGCCGGGGCGGAGGAGGCGAGAGAGGAGCTGCGATGCGACGCGGCGGACCTTCGGTACTGGGAATCGTGCTGGCCGGCGGAGCGGGCAAGCGGCTGATGCCGCTCACGGCCGACCGGGCCAAGCCCGCGGTCGTCTTCGGCGGGACGTACCGCCTGGTCGACTTCGTGCTGTCCAACCTGGTCAACGGCGACATCCTGCGGATCTGCGTCCTGACCCAGTACAAGTCGCACTCGCTGGACCGGCACATCACCACCACCTGGCGGATGTCGAGTCTGCTGGGCAACTACGTCACGCCCGTGCCCGCCCAGCAGCGCCTCGGCCCCCACTGGTACCTGGGCAGCGCCGACGCCATCCTCCAGTCGCTGAACCTGGTCATGGACGAGCGCCCCGACCACATCGCGGTCTTCGGCGCCGACCACGTCTACCGCATGGACCCGCGGCAGATGCTGCGGCAGCACATCGACGGCGGGGCCGGGGTCACCGTCGCCGGCATCCGGGTGCCGCGCGCGGAGTCCTCCGCCTTCGGCGTCATCAAACCCGGTCCGGACGGCCGGACGGTCGAGGGCTTCCTGGAGAAGCCCACCGATCCGCCCGGTCTGGAGGACGACCCCGACTCCGTCCTCGCCTCCATGGGCAACTACGTCTTCACCACCAGGGCGCTGGTGGAGTCCCTCTTCAAGGACGCCGAGGACGAGAACTCCGCGCACGACATGGGCGGCTCCATCCTGCCCATCCTCACCGAGAGCGGCGAGGCGCAGCTGTACGACTTCAGCACCAACCACGTGCCCGGCGAGACCGCCCGCGACCAGGGGTACTGGCGCGACGTGGGCACCCTCGACGCGTACTACGACGCCCACATGGACCTGATCGCCGAGCGCCCGGCCTTCAACCTGTACAACCGCGACTGGCCGGTCTACACCCACTCCAGCCAGCTGTCGCCGGCCCGGTTCAACGCCGGTGGCATCGCGGGCGAGTCCATCGTCAGCGCGGGCTGCCTGATCCGCGGCCAGGTGACCCGCTCGGTCCTCTCGCCCGGCGTGGTGGTGGAGGAGGGGGCGGTCGTGCAGGACTCCGTCCTCCACGACAACGTGCGTGTGGGACGCGGTGCGATCGTCCGGGGCGCGATCCTGGACAAGCACATAGAGGTGCCCCCCGGTGCCGCGGTCGGGGTCAACGAGCAGCGCGACCGGGAGCTGTACTCCGTCTCGGACAGCGGCGTGGTGGCGCTGGGCAAGGGGCAGCGCGTCCTGTGAGGCGTGGGACGCCCCGGCCCCGGGCGGGCGCCAATCCGCCCGCCCGGGGCCGGCGGCGGTCAGGCGGTGGTGCCGGTGACCGAGGTCCCGGACTTGGTGACGTGGTAGGTCACCGTCGCCCCGCTCCAGTAGTGGAAGGTGAGCGTCACGCGGGCGCCGTCCCTGACCTCGGCGAAGAAGTCGGGCGTCAGGACGGTGGCACCGCCCGCGTAGTCGGGCGCGAACGCGCGGTCGAACTCCTTGTAGGAGGTCCAGTCGTGGGGACCGGCGTTGGTTCCGTCGGCGTACCTGGCCTCCATCGTGGCGAGCCTGTCGCCGCGGAAGTCGGTGGGGACGGCGAAGGACCCCGTCGTGCCGGTCGCGTCGCGCAGGACGGGCGTGTCATGGGTGATCAGGTCGATCCGCCAGGGCACGCCGCGTGAGAACCGTGCGTGCAGCACCGCGTTGGTGCCGTAGGCCCGGGAGCCGCTCAGCCGGGTGAGCGCGGCGGCGGTGATGGTGAGCCGGTCGCCCTGGACGGTGTAGTCCCTGCCGCGCACCAGGTCGGTGGAGCCGTGGCGCAGCCCGGTGAAGGAGGTGCCGTTGAGGTTCAGGGTGAGCGTCTTGCCGGTGACGGCCTCGCTGCGGGCGCTGAAGACCTGGTCGGAGGAGGCGGTGCCGGAACGGGTCGTCCAGCTGGACCTGATCTGGGCGAACAGCTCCGGGTCGTTCCAGCGGAAGCCGGTGCGCTGGAAGTGCTGGCCGTTGTCCCACAGCATCGTGGTGATGTTCCTGGTGCGGGCGTGGTGGCCGAGGAACTCGAAGAACTTCAGCTTCTCGCCCTGCTGGACGGTGCCGGTGTGCCGGTCGAAGCCCAGCAGGCCGTACTCGCCCAGGATCACGGGGACGCCCCGGGCCACGAAGGTGTCGTGGACGCGGTCGAACGCGTCCGTGAGGTCCTTCCGGGCGGTGGCGTCGAAGCGCGTACCGCCCGCGACGTTCACGCTGAAGGGCCAGTAGCCGTAGTAGTGCACGGTCGCGGCGACGCGGGGGTCGCCGAGGGCGTCGATGGTGCCGGCCAGTTCGTCCAGCCGCGCCTGGTCGGCGGAGGTGTGCAGGGTCGGCAGGACGAGCAGGCGGTCGGCGTTGCCGCCGCCGGACTGGCGCACGATGCGGTGGAACGAGGTGTTGAGCTCGTCCAGCAGCGCCGCGTTACGGGCGTCGTCCGGGCCGCCGTTGAACTGCGGCTCGTTGACGCTTTCGAACACCAGCCTGGAGGGGTGGTCCCGGAAGGTGTCTGCCAGCTGCTCCCAGATGGCGTTGTAGCGGGCGAGCACACCGGCGCGGTCGGACGGCATGTCCGCGATCCACTGCCAGGAGTCGTGATGAATGTTGACCATGACGTGGAAGCCGTCCGCCAGTGCCCAGTCGACGACCTCCTCGACGCGGTCGAGGTATTCCGCGTCAAGGGCGTGATCCGGTGCCGGGCCCTGGTGCTGCCCCCATGTCACGGGAATGCGAATGCTCCTGAAACCCTGTGCCCTGACGTTGTCGAGCAGTTCCTCGGTGATACGGGGGTTTCCCCACGATGTCTCGTCGCTGCCGGTGGCGTCGAGGGAGTTGCCGAGATTCCAGCCTGGCTGCATCGCGGCTACCTGGGACATCGCGGCACTCGAGGCGTGTTTGCGGTGCCCGGCGTCGGCCGCCGCTCCGGGACTGCCGGCGGCCAGCACGCTCAGCCCGGCGAGCAGCGTGACGACGCCGCTCGTCAGCAGGCCGGCCCACCGGCGGGTCTTCCCCGTTCTGTCACGTAAACCGGACATCGCACTCCTCGTGGTCACATCGCACGGTGAAAGGAAATGGAACCGAATGCGGGCGCGTTCGACCGCGGCGGCCCGCCGGAAATACCGCTCCGCCGCGATGTTCGCAGCGGCGGATCAACGGCGCAAGGGCCGATGCGCGGGCCCGGTGAAAAGGCCCGTCCAGCAATATGGACTTCCGGGCAGGAACCGAGACGTTCGACCACCGGCGTTCGACGCGTGATGGATCGTCGAACGGAATTCGACGGCCGGGCCGGAAAACGAACCGGCCGGAACCGCGCCCGGTGCGAATCCCCGCGGTCCGGCGTTCCGGTAATCCGGTGGCCGGGCCGGGCGGGCCCCGCCCGGCTTCACGTTCCGTCCGGCAGCGGCCCCCGGCGCTCCTGCGGGTGCGGACGGGTGGGCGGGGCGACGTCGTCGCGGACGAACCGCGCCAGTTCGGCGGCCAGCCGCTCGGGCCGGTCCTCGGGAACGAGGGTGTAGCTGTCGTCGATCTCGACCAGGCGCGAGCGCGGGAAGAGCGCGGCGAGCCGGGGACCGTGCTCGCGCGGCATCAGCCGGTCCTCGGTGGCCCACACCACGAGGGTCGGGCGGCCGAAGCCGCGCAGACGGCCGGGAAGGGCACGCAGCTCGGACGCCGCAGGGGTGGAGAGGGCGAACGTGCGCAGGTCGCGCCGTACGCCGGGATCGGTCAGGGCCGGGCGGAACCAGGCGTCCATCACCTCGGTGGGGACCGGGCGCTTGCTCATCCAGCCCCAGGCGCCGGGCGCGCGCCGGAACCACCCGAAGCGCTGCAGCCGCATCGCGAGCCACAGGAGCGCGGGGAACCGCGCGCTGCGGGCCACGGCCTTGCCGGGCCTGCCCGGGGGAAAGTTGTCGAACGCCTCGCAGGCGACGAGGACCAGGCCGGCGATCCGGTCCGTGGGCCCGTCCGCGATCAGGAACTGGGCGCCGCCCCAGTCGTTGAGCACGAGCACGGCGTCATGGAGGTCGAGCGCCTCGAGCAGCTCGCCGACCATCGAGGCGACGCCGCGGTGTGTGACGAGGTCGGGGCGCGCCATCGGCCGCCGGTGGCTTCCCAGGGGCAGGGTGGGGCAGACGCAGCGGTATCCGGGGCCGAGCTCGGCCACGACCTTCCGCCACAGGGTGCCGTCCATGTTCACCCCGTGGAGCAGGACCAGGACGGGCCCGTCTCCCCCGGTGTCGGTGTAGTCGACGGTGCCCGCGGTCAGCGTCACTCGGGGCATGGCCACCTCCTCGGTGTGTACCGCACGGTACACACCGAGGAGGTGCTTCGCCGCTCCTCCCGTCCCGCCCGCGCGGACGGCCTCCGCGTACGGCCTCCGGGAGCGGCCTCCGGGGACGGGACGGGCCCGGCACCCGAATCGGGATGCCGGGCCCGTGGCGGTGCCGGGGTCAGGCCGGGCGGATGTTCTCCGCCTGCGGGCCCTTCTGGCCCTGGGTGACGTCGAACTCGACCTTCTGGCCCTCGTGCAGCTCGCGGTAGCCCTGGGCCGCGATGTTGGAGTAGTGGGCGAAGACGTCGGGGCCGCCGCCCTCCTGCTCGATGAAACCGAAGCCCTTCTCACTGTTGAACCACTTCACGGTGCCCTTGGCCATGACCGTCTCCTTCTCCTTGGGGACCGGACCCGTCCTGTGGGCCCGGGAGGTGATCGCCCTGGTCCGGAGATGAGCTGAACAGCGAGAACGCCCGTGATCGTGACCACGGGCGAACGAGACTTCGGAACCACGACTGCTGTTCACGACGCTACACCGCACAGTCGGCAGCCGCTACCGACACGGCCGGGCGTGTCCTGATGGGCCGTACGGGCCCGGCCCGTCCGGCGGCACTCCTCCGGCCGGCCGCGTTCACGCTCAGCGGCAGCGCCCGCGCCGTCGACTGACCCGGCCGTACCCCGCCGGCGGGCGCCGCTCACCCGTGGCCGGCCCGCCGGCGGGCGGCCGTCCGGGGCTCCCGCGGCGGCCGTGACACAGGGCGGGTGCCGGGCGCCGTTGCGGCACCCCCGGTCAGGGCGGTACCGCCCGGGTGATCAGAATAGGGGGTGGTTAACATATGAGCACCGCCTAGCTCGAAAGATGAACCTGTGACTACCACCGTGGACTCGTTCACCAACTGGAAGAACCGCGAGGAGATCGCGGAGTCGATGATCCCGATCATCGGGAAGCTGCACCGGGAGCGGGACGTCACGATCCTGCTCCACAGCCGCTCCCTGGTGAACAAGTCGGTGGTCAGCATCCTCAAGACCCACCGGTTCGCCCGGCAGATCGCCGGCGAGGAACTCTCGGTCACCGAGACGCTGCCGTTCCTGCAGGCCCTCACCACGCTGGACCTCGGCCCCTCCCAGATCGACATCGGCATGCTCGCCGCGACGTACCGGGCCGACGACCGCGGGCTGTCGGTGGAGGAGTTCACCGCGGAGGCCGTCGCCGGCGCCACGGGCGACAACAAGATCAAGTGCCGCGAGCCGCGCGATGTGGTCCTCTACGGCTTCGGCCGCATCGGCCGCCTCCTCGCCCGCCTGCTCATCGAGAAGACCGGCTCCGGCAACGGCCTGCGACTGCGCGCCATCGTCGTCCGCAAGGCCGCCGGCCCGGACCTCGTCAAGCGCGCCTCGCTGCTGCGCCGCGACTCCATCCACGGCCAGTTCCAGGGCACGATCACCGTCGACGAGGCGAACAACAAGATCATCGCCAACGGCAACGAGATCCAGGTGATCTACTCCGACGACCCGACGGCGGTGGACTACACGGCGTACGGCATCAAGAACGCCATCCTCATCGACAACACCGGCAGATGGCGCGACCGTGAGGGCCTGTCCAAGCACCTGCGCCCCGGTGTCGACAAGGTCGTCCTGACCGCACCGGGCAAGGGCGACGTCCCCAACATCGTCCACGGCGTCAACCACGAGACGATCAAGCCGGACGAGCGGATCCTGTCCTGCGCCTCCTGCACCACCAACGCGATCGTGCCGCCGCTGAAGGCGATGGCCGACGAGTACGGCGTCCTGCGCGGCCACGTGGAGACCGTCCACTCGTTCACCAACGACCAGAACCTGCTGGACAACTACCACAAGTCCGACCGCCGCGGCCGCTCGGCGCCGCTCAACATGGTCATCACCGAGACCGGCGCCGCCTCCGCCGTCGCCAAGGCCCTGCCCGGCCTCAAGGCGAAGATCACCGGCAGCTCCATCCGCGTCCCCGTGCCGGACGTCTCGATCGCGATCCTCAACCTGCAACTGGCCCGCGAGACCACCCGCGAGGAGGTCCTCGACTACCTCCGCAACGTGTCGCTGACCTCGCCGCTCAAGCGCCAGATCGACTTCATCAGCGCCCCCGACGCCGTCTCCAGCGACTTCATCGGCTCGCGCAACGCCTCGATCGTCGACGCGGGCGCCACCAAGGTCGAGGGCGACAACGCGATCCTCTACCTGTGGTACGACAACGAGTTCGGCTACTCCTGCCAGGTCGTCCGCGTCGTCCAGCACGTCTCCGGGGTCGAGTACCCCACCTACCCCGCCCCGGCGGTCTGACCCCGGCGGTCTGACCCCGGCGGTCCGGCCTCCGGGTCCCGCCCGCCCGGTCCGGTGACACGGGCGGGCGGGACCCGCGGTCCCGGCGGACGGGTCCGGCCCTGGCAACCGTTTGTCGACCCTCTTCTCCTCGGTCCTCTCTATTGACCTCTCTGTGGTGCCCTCTTAGCGTGGCAAGCGCTTTCCATCCTTCATGCCGAAAGCC
>NZ_JBKJFM010000182.1:0-10875 GCF_046614825.1 Streptomyces nanhaiensis | reverse complement strand
CGCGGGCGAGGGCGGGGGCGGGGGCGGGGGCGGGGGCGGGTGGCGAACGACGGACGGGCGGCGGGCAGGCGGCCCGGCGCCGCCGCCCCTCCGGTGACCGTCCCGGCCGCCCGGGCTCCTGACCAGCGGGTGTGACCTGCCTTTCCCTCCCACTCCGCCGACTGACATCCCCGCAGGCGCCCCGTAGCATGTGGGCCGACCGATTCCGGTCACACACCCGATCGCACCCCGGCGCGCGTCGAAGCGCGCCGCGAAGCACCACCGCGCGAGCACGAAACGGAGCACCCATGGGCCTCGGTCTGCGCTGGACCCTGCACGGCGACGGCCGCACGCCGGCGCCCGGAGCCGTCGTACGGCCCGACGAGCGGCTGTCGTGGCCGCGGACGGCCGGGCTGGGGGCACAGCACGTGGTGGCGATGTTCGGCGCCACCTTCGTCGCGCCCGTCCTCATGGGCCTGGACCCCAACCTGGCCATCATGATGTCGGGTGTCGCCACCATGGTGTTCCTGCTCATGACGCGCGGCCGGGTGCCGAGCTACCTGGGTTCCAGCCTCTCCTTCGTGGGCGTCGCCGCGGCGATCCGGGCGTCGGGCGGCGACAGCGGGACGATCACCGGGGCGCTGCTGGTGGTCGGCGTGGTGCTGCTGCTGGCCGGCCTGGTGGTGCAGAGGTTCGGCGCGCGGGTCATCCACGCCGTGATGCCGCCCGTGGTCACCGGCGCGGTCGTGATGCTGATCGGCTTCAACCTGGCGCCGGTGACGGCCTCTACGTACTGGCCGCAGGACCAGTGGACGGCGCTGCTGACCATGCTCTTCACCGGGCTCGCGGTGGTGGCGCTGCGCGGTTTCTGGTCCCGTGTGGCGATCTTCCTCGGACTGGTCTTCGGCTACGCCGTCTCCTGGGCCCTGGACCGCGTCTTCGGGAAGATCCACTCCCCGGCGGGCGGCGGGGAGGCGGTCGACCACTGGCGGCTGGACCTCTCCGCCGTCTCCGAGGCCGACTGGATCGGGCTGCCCTCCCTGCACGCCCCCGAGTTCCAGTGGTCGGCGATCCTGGTGGCGCTGCCCGTGGTGATCGCGCTGATCGCGGAGAACGCGGGCCACGTCAAGGCCGTGGGCGAGATGACCGGCGATCCGCTCGACGACAAGCTGGGCACCGCGATCGGCGCCGACGGCGTGGCCACGGTGCTGTCCACGGCCGTCGGCGGCCCGGCCACCACCACGTACTCCGAGAACATCGGCGTGATGGCCGCGACCCGCGTCTACTCCACCGCCGCCTACTGGGCCGCCGCCTGCTTCGCCGTGCTGTTCGGGCTGTGCCCGAAGTTCGGCGCGGTGATCGCCGCGATCCCCGGCGGCGTGCTCGGCGGGATCACCGTGATCCTCTACGGCATGATCGGCCTGCTCGGGGCGCAGATCTGGCTCGCGGGCCGGGTGGACCTGCGCAACCCGCTGAACCTGGTGCCGGTGTCGGCGGGCGTCATCATCGGCGTCGGCGGCGTCAGCCTGCAGATCACCGACGGCTTCGAGCTGAACGGCATCGCGCTGGGCACCATCGTCGTCCTCACCGGCTACCACGTGCTGCGGGCGCTGGCCCCGGCGCACATGCGCGAGCAGGAACCGCTGCTGGACGAGGGCACCTCCTCCTACGACGCCGCGGCCGGCGGTACGGACGACGCGGGCGGCACGGAGGGCGCGGGCGGCACCGGGCCCGGCAAGCGGTAGGGGGCCGCCCCGCCGCGGACAGGGGTTCGCCCCTCGTTCGGAGGTCGCCCGATCCGGGCGGACTTCCCGCGGACCCTCCTGCGCCCCGCCCCCGTCTGTCACTCTGAGCGCATGACGATGACGCAGTCCGGGCCCGCCGCCGGGCCCGCCGCCGCGCACGGGACGGACGAGGCGGGCGGGGTGGACGGGGTGATCGCGCGGATGCGCGCGCTCCAGGAGGAACTGCCGCCGCACGACGGGGTGGCGGCCTTCAACCGGGTCTACCTGGCCGTGACGCTGTCGGTGCGCCGGAGCCTGCTGGACGGCCTCCTGCCCCGCCCCCGCTCCGCGGCGGCCCTGGCTGCGGTCTTCGCCGGCCGCTATCCGGCCGCCGTGGACCTGGCCGCCGCCGGGGAGCCCGTCCCCGCCTGCTGGCGCCCGCTGTTCCGGGCGCGCCACCACACGGGCGTGCACCCCGCGCAGTTCGCGCTGGCGGGGGTCAACGCGCACATCGGGTACGACCTGGCGCTGGCCGTGGTGGACACCGCCCGGGCGCACGGGTGCGAACCCTCCGCGCTCCAGGGCGCGTTCGACCGGATCGGGGACGTCCTGGTGGAGTTGGAGGAGCGGATCCGCGAGGACCTGGTGCCCGGCCCCGATCCGCTGGACGTCGCCGACCCGCTCACCCATCTGATCGCCGGCTGGAACATGGAGCGGGCCCGGGACGCGGCCTGGTCGGCGGCGCGGCTGCTGTGGAGCATGCGGCGACTGCCGGAACTGGCCGAGGAGTTCACCCACCGGCTGGACACCGGGGTGGGCCTGGTGGGCCGCTTCCTGCTCACCCCGCTGGAGCGCCGCCCGGTCGCACGGACGGTGTGAGCGCCCCGGGCCCGGACCCGCCCGGCCCCTCTCATCCCTTCAGCCCCGAGCGGGACACCCCCTCGATCACCCAGCGCTGCGCCACCACGTACAGCAGCAGTACGGGGACGCTGGCGATGACGGCCCCGGCCATCAGCAGGTCGTAGCGGATGTTGTTGGCGCCCTGGAAGTTGGCCAGCCCGGCGGGCAGGGTCAGCGACTCGGGGCTGAGCAGCACGTACAGCGGCCACAGGAAGTCGTTCCAGTTGGTCAGGAACGACAGCAGGGCGAGTGTGACCAGGGCCGGGCGGGCGAGCGGGAGCACCACCCGGACGAAGATCTGCCACCGGTTGCAGCCGTCGATCTCCGCGGCCTCCTCCAGTTCCCCGGGGAGGGTGAGGAAGAACTGCCGCAGGAAGAAGACGCCGAACGCGCCGGCCGCCGCCGGGACGACGATCGCGGGGAGGGTGTCCACCCAGGCCAGCTCGTTGACGATCAGGAAGTTGGGGACCAGCAGGATCACCGGGGGCACGAAGAGGGTGGCCACGACCCCCGCGAAGATCACGCCGCGGCCGCGGAAGTCCATGCGGGCCAGCGCGTACGCGGCCGGGGTGGCGGTGGCCAGCACCAGCGCGGCGTGGGCGGTCGCGGCCAGCAGGCTGTTGAGGAACCACTGCATGACCGGGCTGTCGGTGGAGCCCAGTACGTGTCGGTACGCGTCGAGGGTGAACGGATCGGGTATCCAGCGCGGTTCGGTGGCCCCGGCCTCGCCGCGGGTCTTGAGCGAGGTGGTCAGCATGTACAGCAGCGGGCTGAGGTACAGCGCGGCGACGACGCCCAGGACCAGGTGGAGCAGGGAGCGGCGCAGCCGCCGGGCGGCCGGCGGGCCGGCCGCCCGGCGGGCGCCGGTCCGCTCCCCCGCCCTCCGTGGCGGTTGCGGCGTCCGGGGAGCGGATCGTTCCTCGTGCGTCCGGGGCCCGGACGCCGGGGTGGAGCCGGAGCGGACGGCGGTCATCGGTCCTCCTGGCGTTCGCGGAAGATGCGGAAGAGCACCGCGCTGGCGGCCATCAGCGCCAGGGCGAGCACGAAGCTCATCGCCGAGGCGGTGCCCATCTCGAACCGGCGCAGACCGGTCTCGGCGATCAGGAAGATCGCCGTCTTGGTCTCGTCCGCCGGGGCGCCGGTGGTGATCAGATAGGACTGGCCGAACATGTTGGCGGAGGCCAGGAGCGTGGCGTTGACCACGAACAGCAGCACCGGGCGCAGTCCGGGCAGGGTGACGTGGACGAACCGGTGCCAGGCGCCGGCGCCGTCGACGCGGGCCGCCTCGTACAGCTCGGCGGGGATGTCCTGGAGTCCGGCCAGGTAGATGACGGCGTTGAAGCCGAGCGTCCACCAGACCGTGACGGCCACCAGGCCCCACCAGGCGGCGGGTGTGTCGGTCGTCCACTGGATGTCGTCGGGCAGTCCGAGCACGCCGAGGTAGTGGTTGACCATTCCGATGTTGCCGTCGAGCAGGAAGCGCCACAGCAGGCCGACCACGGCGACGCCGAGCACGTAGGGGGCGAAGTAGACCGCGCGGTACAGGTTGCGGCCGCGGAACCTGCCGTTCATCAGCATCGCCACGAACAGCGGCACGACCAGCAGGAACGGCAGGGACAGGGCGGTGAAGACCCCCGTCGCGCGCATCGCGGTCCAGAAGCGGGGCCCCTCCACGCTCCCGGAGTCGAACAGTTCGCGGTAGTTGCCCAGGCCGACGAAGGGCTTGGCCGGGACGTTGATGTCCCACGCGTGGAGGCTGATCCACAGGCCGTAGCCGATCGGGGCGAGGACGAAGACGGCGAACAGGGCCAGGTACGGGCCCATGAAGACGTACGGCGTCCACCAGCGGTAGGGGCGGGTGGCGACCCGGGCGGGGGCCGCGCCCCGCCGGGGCCGCGCTCCCGCGGTGGTCGGCCGTGCGGTCAGCCGCAGTGCCACGTCGGATGCCTCACTTCGCGTACTTCTGCTTGTTCTCCGCAAGGAGCTTGTCGGCCGTCCGCACGCCCTCGGCCAGGGCCCTGGCCGGCGGGAGCTGGCCCAGGACGGCCTTCTGCACGGCCAGTTCGAGCGCCTTGGACTGGACGTCGCCGATGCCGGGGAGGGCGGGCAGGAAGTGGAAGACCTCCACGTCCTTGGCCAGCGCGATCTGCGGCAGCCCGGCGACCTCGGGGTCCTTGCGGGCGGAGTTGCGGGCGGGGATCATCCCGGCCTTGGCCCACTCGGTGGAGCGCTTGCTCATGTGGTCGATGAAGAACTTGGCGGCCTTGACCTTGTTCGGGTCCTTGGCGGCCTGCGAGGTGAGCACGAAGTTGTGTGAGGCGCTCCAGGCGGCGGGGGTGTCGCCGATGGTGGGGATCGGGGCCATCTCCCAGCGCAGGTCCCTGGCGTTGGCCTTGAGGTCGTTGATCTGCCAGATGCCGTCCCAGGTGAAGCTGACCTTGTTGTTCTTGAAGGCGTTGTACTGGGCGTCCTGGGCGACCTGGGCGGGGCTGTGGCCCTTGGTGATCTGCTCGCGCATCCAGGACAGGGCCTCGACCCCGGCGTCCGAGCCCCACAGGGCGGCGGTGCCCTCGGCGTCGTACAGTTCGCCGCCGAACTGCCACAGCAGGGACATGAACATCAGGTGGGCGGGCCACTTGTTGGGCATCCAGAAGGGGTTCTTGATCCCGGCGTCGCGCAGTTCGGCGAGCGCGTCCTCGTAGCCGGAGCGGTCGGTGGGCGGCGCGTCGAGCCCGGCGCGGGACAGGTGCCCGGCGTTGGCGTAGTCGGCCAGGCAGTGCACGTCCAGGGGGATGCTGTAGCGCTTGCCCTGGTAGATCCCGGCCTGCCAGACCGCCGGGACGAAGTCGGACTCGGTCAGTTCCAGTGCGGAGACCACGTCGTCCAGCGGGACGAGGGTGCGGCGCGCGGCGAAGGTGGCGACCCAGTCGTTGTGGATGACGGCCACGTCGGGGCCCTTGCCCGCGGTGATGGCGGTGGGCATGGCCGGATAGAGGTCCTGCCACTGCCTGGTGGTGTTGCGCACCTCGATCCTCCCGGCGTACTCCTTGTTGAACGCCTTGAGCATGGCGCGCATGTGGGGGCCGTCGCCGCCGGTGAAGCCGTTCCAGTACTGGAGGGTGACCTTGGGACCGTCGTACTCGCCGCCGTCGAACTCGGGCGCTTCGTCGGGGCCGCTGTCGTCGGCGCCCAGCTTGGTGCCCCCGCCGCAGGCGGTGAGCAGGCCGGTGCCGGCCAGGGCGCCCGCGGCACCGAGGAAGGACCTGCGCCGCATGTTCGTACCGTACGGGGATGCACTGCTCATTGTCTGCTCCTGGGGGGCGGTGGACCGTTGCCGGAGGGGCGGGGAGGCGGTGGGGCGGGAGGGTCAGCGGGTGGCGAGGCGGATCATGCTCCAGGAGACCGGCGGCAGTTGCGCGGTGAGGGTGCCGTCGTCGTTCTTGGTGCCGTCCACCGGGCGGGGCCGGACGCGGTCGGGGCGGTCGGCGGTGTTGACCGCGCCCGGGTCGTCGTCGGCGAGCACGAGGTGTTCGACGACCCGGGCGCCGGGGAAGGGCCTCAGGCCGGCGGTGAGGGCGAGGGGGGAGGTGCGGTCGCGGTTGACCGCGAACAGGACGATCTCGCCGCTCTCCTCGTCATGGGTGGCCGTGGCCCACAGGGCCGGGACCTCGCCGTAGCGCTCGGTCTCGATCACCGGGGAGTCCGGCTCCACGCGCAGCACGGTGCCCCGCGCGTGGCGCGCCGTCTGCGCGAAGGGATGGAAGACGGTCTGCCGCCAGGCGGGCCCGCCGGGCTCGGTCATGATCGGGGCGATGACGTTGGCGAGCTGGGCCTGGCAGGCGGCGCCGACCCGGTCGGCGTGGCGCAGCAGGGTGATCAGCAGGCTGCCGACGACGACCGCGTCGGTGACGTCGTAGACGTCCTCGATGAGGCGGGGCGCGGGCTGCCAGTCCAGGGAGTCCTCGCCGCCGAAGCGGCTCTGGTACCACACGTTCCACTCGTCGAAGGAGAGCTTGATCTTCTTGCGGTCGCGCAGCCTGGCGCCGACGTGGTCGGCGGTGGACACCACGGCGTCGATCATCCGGTCCATCTCGGCGGCGCTGGCCAGGAAGGAGTCGGTGTCGCGGTCGGTGGGGTCGTAGTACGCGTGCAGGGAGACGTAGTCGACGAACGGGTAGGTGTGCTCCAGGACGGTCGCCTCCCAGGAGGCGAAGGTGTCGACGTAGGCGTTGGAGCTGCCGCAGGCGACCAGTTCGAGGCCGGGGTCGAAGCGCTTCATGGCGCGGGCGGTCTCGGCGGCGAGCCGGCCGTACTCGGCGGCGGTCTTGTGGCCCATCTGCCATGGGCCGTCCAGCTCGTTGCCCAGGCACCACAGGCGCACGCCGTGCGGGTCGGCCACGCCGTGGGAGCGGCGCAGGTCGGAAAGGGCGGTGCCGCCGGGGTGGTTGGTGTACTCCAGCAGGTCCAGGGCCTCGGAGGTGCCGCGGGTGCCGAGGTTGAGGGCCATCATCGGCTCGATGCCGGCCTTGGCGGCCCAGGCCATGAACTCGTTGAGGCCGAAGGCGTTGCTCTCCACGCTGCGCCAGGCCAGGTCCAGGCGGGTGGGGCGCCGGTCGGCCGGGCCGACCCCGTCCTCCCAGCGGTAGTTGGAGACGAAGTTGCCGCCGGGGTAGCGCACGAGCGTGACGCCGAGTTCGCGGACGAGGTCCAGGACGTCCGTGCGGAAGCCGTCCTCGTCGGCCGCCGGGTGGTCCGGCTCGAAGACCCCGGTGTAGACCGACCGGCCCATGTGCTCGACGAAGGAGCCGAACAGGCGCCGGTCCACGGCCCCGATGCGGAAGCCTGGGTCGACGGTGAGACGGGCGGTGGGCATGGGCGCTCCAGGGGATTCGGGAGGGCTGGGCGTGCCGCGGACGGGACGAGGGGGAGGCCGGTCCCGTCCGCGGGGCACGCCCACCGCGTGCGGGACCGCTGCGACGGGCAGCCGGCAGCGGTTCCCGCCCGGCCGTCGGGAGGGGCGAACCGGGCGGGTGGCGTGCGCTGATACGATTACATCGTTGAAACAGCGTTGTAAATAGCCCGGCACCGGTTCTTCCGAACCGGGCGGGAACCAGGCCGCGGGGTCCCGGGGACACCGGGTGTGGCACGCGGTGCCGGGCCGGTCCGCGCCGCGCTCCGGTTATGTGCCAGGGTGGCCCGTACCGCTTCGTGAGCGGCACCGCTGGGTGCCGGGTGGAGGTGAACAGAGGTGGGCGCCAGCCTCAAGGACGTGGCCGCGCGGGCCGGGGTGTCGGTCAAAACCGTCTCCAACGTGGTCAACGGCTACACCTACGTGGCTCCGCACACGCGGGAGAAGGTCGAGCAGGCGCTGGCGGAGCTGGACTACCGCCCCAACCTCTCGGCGCGCAACCTGCGCCGCGGCCGCACCGGCGTGATCGCCCTGGCCCTGCCCGAACTGGACGCCCCGTACTTCGCCGAGCTGTCCCGGTTCGTCATCGACGCCGCCGCCGAGCGCGGCTGGACGGTGCTGATCGACCAGACCGACGGCCTGGCCGACCGCGAGCGCGAGGTGCTCCAGGGCATCCGGGAGCAGCTCATCGACGGGCTCATCTTCAGCCCCATCACCGTCGGCCGCGAGGAGCTGGCGGCCCGGACCGACAGCACCCCGATGGTGCTGCTCGGCGAGCGCATCATGGACGGCCCCACGCACCACGTGGCCATCGACAACCAGCGTGCCGCCCGCGAGATGACCGAGCACCTGATCTCGCTGGGCCACACCCGCATCGGCGCCATCGGCGCCCAGGAGAACCCCAGCGCCAACACCGCCCACCTGCGGCTGGCCGGGTACCGGCAGGCGCTGGAGGCCGCCGGACTCCCCTACGACGAGCGGCTGGCACCGCCGACGGCGTCGTACCACCGCGCCGACGGCGCCGCGGTGATGCGCCGGCTGCTGGAGCTGGACCGACCCCCGCAGGCGGTCTTCTGCTTCAACGACCTCCTGGCGCTCGGCGCCCTGCGCACCGCGCTGACCTCCGGTCTGCGGGTCCCCGACGACCTGGCGCTGGCGGGCTTCGACGACATCGAGGACGGCCGCTACAGCACCCCGACCCTGACGACGGTCTCCCCCGACAAGGCCCGCATAGCGCGGACGGCCGTGGAACTGCTGGACGCCCGCATCAGCGGGAGCGGACGCGGCGGCCGGCCTGCCGGGGACGACGGGCGGCGCGAGGTGGAGGCGGACTACCGGCTGATCGTCCGGGAGAGCACCGTCAGGCCCTGACGCCGCGGGGTTTCCGGGACGGAGGGCGGAGGGGCGGGGGCGGGCCGCGTCCCCACGCCCCCGCGCCCGCCATATCGTCGCCCCGTTCCCGCGGGGCGGCCGCCCGTCAGCCGCGGTGGACGCGGAAGTGGTGGAACTGCGCCGTCGCGCCCGAACCGCCGTGCGAGACCAGCCCGATGCGCACCTTCGCGTCCGCGGGCATCGTCCAGGTGCCGCCCGCGATCCACCGGGCCCCGTCCCGGCTGGTGTACGCGCGGAAGCGGTGCTCGCCGGTGCGCGCGTCGGTGGTGTGCCGCAGCCGCAGCCAGGTGGTCCGCGCGGGCGGCCCGACGGTCATCGAGCCGTAGGCGACGCGGTCCGCGTACGGCCGCTCCTTGCCGAACTCGGTCTGGCGGGTGTTCCAGATCGCCACGTGCGACAGCCGCAGGTAGCGGTCGTCGTCGGCGTAGGCGACCAGTCCGGCCTGCTGGTAGTTGCGGACGGTGTCCTCGCCGAGGTCGATGGTCAGCCTGGTCTCGACCGTGTAGTCACCGCGCGGCGCCTCGCGCAGCAGCACCGAGGCGGTGTTGCTCTCCTTGTGCAGGTCCGCGTCCTGCGTCGGCCACACCAGGCGGCCCCCGTCAAGCCGTACGTCCGCCGGGCGCACCCAGCTCCAGCCGGGCCCGAGCCGGTCGCCCTCGAACTCGTCGCCGCGCGCCGGGTCGAGCCGCCCGGGGCGGTGGCCCCGGCGGTCCCGGTGGCCCCCGTCCCGCTCGCGGTCCGCCGCGCGGGCGTGCCGGGGATCGGTGACCGGTGCCTTCTGCCGCCGCTCGGAGGCGCCCAGTCCGCCGCGCACCACGGGCCAGCCGTCCTCCCAGTCCAGCCGGTCGATGAGCATCGGGCGGCGGTTGACGCCGTACGGCTCGTCCAGGTACGGCCGTTCGCGGTCGATGGCGTGGTAGACCATCCAGTCCTGTCCCGCCAGGTCGGTGACCACGGAGTTGTGGCCGGTGCCCACCCAGCGGTTGCCGTTGGGGGTCAGCACGACGGTGCCGCCGGTGCGGGAGGCGGTCAGGGGCACTCCCTCGCGGTCGGTGAACGGGCCGCGCACCGAGCGGGAGCGCCCGGCGAAGACGGAGTAGCCGGTGGTCGGTCCGGCGCAGCAGTCGCCGGAGGAGGCGAACAGGTACCACCAGCCGCCGCGCCGGACGGCGTACGCGCCCTCGAAGCGGTTGTCGGTCGCCACCATGGCCGGCTCCCCCACCGCCCGGGTGCCGTCGGCCGACAGCTCGGTGACCCAGATCCCGCCGTGGTAGGAGCCGTAGTAGAGGTGGCGGCGGCCGTCGGTGTCCACCACGTGCGCCGGGTCGAAGGTCCACTTGAAGCCGCTGCCGCCGTCGGCGGGGCGGGGGGCGACGACCGGCTCGTCGTGGACGGTCCACGGCCCGGCCGGGGTCGGCGCGGTGGCGACCCCGATGGCGCTGTCGCCGCGCTCGCCGGTCACGGTGGTCTCGGTGACGGTGAAGTAGAGCCAGTAGCGGCCGTCGTGGCGGGTGATGTCGGGGGCCCAGTAGGCGGCGCCGGTGTCCGCGAAGGCGGGGCCGTCGCCGGCGAGCGCGTCGCCGACGTAGGTCCAGTCGACCAGGTCGGTGGAGCGGGCGACGGGGATCGAGTGCATCGCGCCCTCGCCGGAGCGCAGCGGGTCGGTGGTGCCGAAGGCGTACCAGTGGCCGTCCTCGCCCCTGACGACGGCGGGGTCGGCGAAGGTGTCGGCGAAGCCCTTGGAGACGGGGTTGACGTACGTCCCGGCCCCCCGCCGCCCGTCCCGGTCGGCGCCCTGCCCGGGCTCGGCCGCCGCGCCCGGCGCCTGTGTGCCGCCCGCCGTCAGGGCGGCGATCGCCAGGGCGGCCAGCGTACGGCGGGCCCTCGGGCCCGGTCTGCGTACGGTCCCCATGTGCTCCTCCTCGGTGCGGATGACGGTGAACCAGGTTTTTACAACGATGCACCAACGTT
>NZ_JBKJFM010000181.1:0-10910 GCF_046614825.1 Streptomyces nanhaiensis | reverse complement strand
CCGGAGCGCGCCGGCGGGGAGGACGGCGCGCGCCCGTCGTCCGCGCCGGCTCCCACGCCCGAGGCGAAGCCGTCGAAGCCGCCCCGGGAGAAGGAGCCGGCCGCGCCGGAGCCCGAGACGTCCGCGCCGGACCGCCTCGACGTCCCCGACCGGATCGGCGGCCTCCTCCCCGCCCCCACCGCCACCCCGCCGGCCGGGGACGGCGATCCGGAGTCCGGGGACGCCCCCGTCCTGCGCCTGCCCTGACCGCCGGACGGCCCCGGGGGCCGGCGGCGGACACCGTGCCCCCTGCGCGCGGCCGGGCGGCTCCCGACCCCCCTCACCGGGTCGGCGGCGCGTAGGGCAGCATGGGGCGGCGACACCGGGCCCGGCCAGGCCGGACCGGGCAGGACAGGGCAGGACAGGAGAGCGAACCGATGGACTCCGCAGCGCGGCCGGCACCCGAGGTCGTCGCCGCCTTCGAGGCGGCGAAGGGCTTCATGCCCGCCGACGAGGGACTGGCGCTGTACGCCGCCGCCCGCGACGCGGCGCGGCTGGGGCTGCCGCTGCTGGAGATCGGCACGTACTGCGGCCGCTCCACCATCCTGCTGGCCGACGCCGCCCGCCACGCGGACGGCGACGTGACCGTCCTGACCCTCGACCACCACCGGGGCAGCGAGGAGCAGCAGCCGGGCTGGGAGTACCACGACCCCTCCCTGGTGGATCCCGAGGTGGGGCTGATGGACACCCTCCCCTTCTTCCGCCGCACCCTGCACGCCGCCGGGCTGGAGGAGTACGTCGTCGCGCTCGTCGGCCGCTCGCCGCGGGCGGCGTCGGTGTGGGGCGGGCGGCTCGGCCTGGTCTTCGTCGACGGCGGGCACACCGACGAGCACGCGACGGCCGACTACGAGGGCTGGGTCCCGCACCTGGCCGAGGGCGGGCTGCTCGTCGTCCACGACGTCTTCCCGGACCCGGCCGACGGCGGCCGGGCGCCGTACCGGATCTACCGCCGCGCGCTGGAGTCCGGCGCCTTCGCCGAGGAGCGCGCGGTCCGCTCGCTGCGCGTTCTGCGGCGTACGGGCCCGGGCCTGTAAGGCGCGGCGCTACGATCCGATCATGTCCCTCGGCCGGCGGCTGCCCACCCTCCTCGTGGCCCTCTCGATCGCGCTGCCCGTCTGCCTGGCGGGCGGGCTGGTGTGGCTGTCGGTGCGGGACACGGAGGCCGGCGGCGCGCACGGTGCCCCCGAGGCGCCCGGGCCGTCCGGAGCGTCCCGGGCCTCCTCGCCCGGCCCCTCCCCCGAGAAGCCGGACGGGGAGGGAGGACCGCTGGAGGGCACCGTGGTGGTGCTCGACCCCGGGCACAACCCGGACAACCGCGAGCACACCCGCGAGATCGCGCGCCGGGTCGACGCCGGCACGCACCGCAAGGAGTGCGACACCACCGGCACGTCCACCGACTCCGGCTACGCGGAGGCGTCCTTCACCCTCGACGTCGCCCGCCGAGCCCGCACCCTCCTCGAAGGGCTGGGCGCGGAGGTGGAGTTCACCCATGACGGCGACCGCCCGTACGGGCCGTGCGTGGACGAGCGCGCCCGGGCCGGGAACGAGGCGGGGGCCGACGCGGTGGTCTCGGTGCACGCCGACGGATCGGGCGAGGGCGACCGGGGTTTCCACGTCATCCTCCCGGCGCGGGTGACCGAGGGCTCCGCCGACACCCGGCGGATCACCGGCCCCTCGCGCCGGCTGGGCGAGCACCTCGCCGGCGCCTTCGCCGAGGCGACGGGGTCCGGGCCGGCCGGCTACCTGGGGGGTTCCGCGGCCGAGACCGGCCTGGTCGTCCGCGACGACCTGGCCGGGCTGAACCTCTCCCGGGTGCCGAAGGTCTTCCTGGAGTGCGGCAACATGCGCGATCCGCGGGAGGCCCGGCGGCTGGCCGACCCGCAGTGGCGGCAGCGTGCGGCCCGCGGCATCGCCGAAGGCGTCAGGGCCTTCCTGCTCGGCGAGCGCGACGGCGTGCGAACCGATGGGTGAGCCGGCGGGACGGGCCGGGGCCGGGGTCGGGGCCGGGCGGGAGAACCCGCCGGACTCCGCGGAGCGTCCTTCCGTACGATAGGGCCCGCCCCCGTCTGACCAGACCATGACGAAACCGATTAAGGATATTACGTGAACATCCGCTCGCTCACCCGAAGCGATGGCGCGGTTGTCGGAGCAGCGGTGCTGCTGTTCATCGCCTCGTTCCTCGCCTTCTTCAAGGCCGACGACTGCACCGAGAACTGCACGGTCAGCAGCTGGGAGCCCGCACTCTTCCCGCTGCTGCCGACCGTGACGCTCGCTGCGCTGATCGCGGCCGCCCTGCTCGTCGCCGGGCGGGTGCTGCCCGGCGACCGCAAGGTGGCGGGGCTCGGCCTCGACCAGTGGGGCACCGCGCTGGCGGTCTTCGTCGGCTGGGCGGCACTGTGGTCGGTGTTCGCCACCATCGCACCGGACCCGGAGGACCAGAACCTCAACCGCGGCATCGACCTGGGCGTGGGCGCCTGGCTGACCCTCATCGGCGGCCTGCTCATGGCGGCCTTCGCCGTCCTGGGCAACACCGTGGGCGCGCTCAGGGCCCCGCTGCTGCCGGCCCCCTCCCCGCAGGCCCCGAACCCCTACGGCCCGGGCCCGCAGGCCGGCGGCTACGGCTACCCCGGCGCCCAGCAGGGCCAGCCCGGTCAGCCGATGCAGGGGCAGCCACAGGGCGGTTACGGCTACCCGGGCGGTCCGCAGCCGGGACAGCCCGGTCAGCCGATGCAGGGGCAGCCGATGCAGGGCCAGCCGCACCAGCCGTACGGCGGGGGCCAGCCCGCGCAGCAGCAGGCGGCCCCGGCGGGCGGCGGCGCTCCGGCCGACCCGAACTTCCAGCCGTTCTGGTTCGCCGTGCCGGTCGCCCGGCCGCTGTACGCCGAGGACGGCTCCCCCGCTCCGGTCGCCGAACTGGCCCCGGGCACCTGGTACCTGGCGGTGGAGCAGCGCGGCCAGGCGCTGGTGGCGCAGACGCAGGACGGCCGCCGCGGCGTCCTGCAGGACACCTCGGGCATCCAGCGCGGCTGATCCCCGCGCGGCCGCGCGGCGCACGCGCGAGCAGACACGCGACAGGCCCCGTCCGGTGGCACCGGACGGGGCCTGTCGCACGCACGGCGGGAAGCGGGCCGGCTCCGGCTCAGCAGCAGTCCGGCTCCAGCCCGGCCGGCAGCCCCTCGCCGCCGAAGACCGCCACCGTGGCCTCGTCGCCGCCGAGCGCGGCCACGGCCAGCAGCAGCGAGCCGGCGGTCCAGGAGGTCAGCTCCTCCGGCCAGAAGGCCTCGTCCTCGAAGACGTAGCCGGTCCAGTACAGGCCGTCCTCGGCGCGCAGGTGCTGCATCCAGCGCAGGATCTCCAGCGCCCGGTCGGACTCCCCCATCACCCACAGGGCCAGGGCGAGTTCGGCGCTCTCGCCACCGGTCACCCAGGGGTTGGGCAGAACGCAGCGCACGCCCAGACCGGGGACGACGAAGCGGTCCCAGCCTGACTCGATGCGCTCCTTGGCCGCCGCTCCGGTCACCGCGCCGCCCAGGACGGGGTAGTACCAGTCCATCGAGTAGCGGTCCTTGTCCAGGAATCGCTCGGGGTGGTGGCGCACCGCGTGGCCCAGCCAGCCCAGTGCCAGCTCCCAGTCCGGCTGCGGTTCCTCGCGGTGCTCGGCCAGGGCCAGCGCGCAGCGCAGCGCCTGGTGGATCGAGGAGCAGCCGGTCAGCAGGGCGTCGGTGACGGGGGCGCCGTCGGCCTCCCGCTTCCAGCCGATCTGCCCGCCGGGCTGCTGGAGTTCCAGGACGAACTCCACGGCCGCGTGGACCACCGGCCACATGCGGTCCGCGAAGGTGTCGTCGCCGGTGGCGAGGTAGTGGTGCCACACCCCGACGGCGACGTAGGCGCAGAAGTTGGTCTCCTTGCCCAGGTCGGTGGGGCGGGCCGCGTCCCCGTCGGCGTAGGCGGCGTACCAGGAGCCGTCGTCGTTCTGGTGCTCGGCCAGCCAGAGGTAGGCGGCCTCGGCCCGCGCGTGCTCCCCGGCCGCGTCCAGCGCCATGGCGGCCTCGACGTGGTCCCAGGGGTCGAGGTGGTGGCCGCGGAACCACGGGATCGCGCCGTCCCCGCGCTGGAGGGCGGCGATGCCCGCGACGGTCCGTTCGGCCTGTTCGGCGGTCAGGACGCCGGGCAGGACCAGTCGTTCGGTGCGGCCCGGGCTCGTCACGCCGTCCCCTGACCGGAGACGGCGCCGGCGGGCAGGTGCGGCTTGGTGGCGTAGGCCACGAAGCTCTTGCCCATCACCGGGTTGAGCAGTTCCTCGGCGAGGCGGGTGGCCAGCGGCTTCTTCATGATGTCCCAGACCAGCAGCTTGTGGTAGGCGCGTACCGGCAGCGCGGCGTCGTCGCCGTCCCGGTTCACCCCGAAGGCGCACTTGAGCCACCAGTACGGGGAGTGCAGGGCGTGCGCGTGGTGGGTGCCGTACGGCTTCAGGCCCGCTCCGCGCATCTTCGCCAGCAGTTCGCCGGCGCGGTAGATGCGGATGTGGCCGCCCTCGACCTCGTGGTACGCGTCGGACAGCGCCCAGCAGACCTTCTCCGGTCCGTAGCGCGGCACGGTCACCGCGATCCGGCCGCCGGGGCGCAGTACCCGGACCATCTCGGCCAGGACGCCCTTGTCGTCGGGGATGTGCTCCATCACCTCGGAGATGATCACGGCGTCGAAGCTGTCGTCGGGGAAGGGCAGGGCCAGGGCGTCGCCCTCCATCGCGGTGGCCTCGGCGCCCGCCGGGGCCTCGCCGGCCTCCTTCATGGCGGCGAACCACTTGGCGACCTCGCGGATCTCCTCGGCGTCGCGGTCCAGCGCGACGACGCGGGCGCCGCGCCGGTAGCACTCGAAGGCATGGCGTCCGGCGCCGCACCCCAGGTCCAGGACCCGGTCCCCGGGGGCGAGCGGGAAGCGGGAGAAGTCCACGGTCAGCACTGGTGTCTGCCTTCCTCGGTGCGGTGCGGGTGGTGCGGGTGGTGCGGTGCGCTGTGGTGCGGTGCGCTGTGGTGCGGTGTGCTGTGGTGACGGGCCGGGGGCGGCGGGCGGCGGCTAGCGGGGGGCGGTCGCGGCGGGTCCGCGGGCCTCGACGGCGGCCCGGTAGTGCTCCACCGTGCCGCGGGCGGCCTGTTCCCAGGTGAAGCGGCGCAGCACCCTCTCCCGTCCGGCCGCGCCCAGACGTGCCCGCAGTTCCGCGTCGCCGAGCAGCCTGCCCAGCGCCGCGGCGAGCGCGCCGGCGTCGGCCGGCTCCACCGCCAGGCAGGTCCGGCCGTCGGGGCCGGCGACCTCGGGGATGGCGCCGCCGGTGGTGGCGACCAGGGGGGTGCCGGTGGCCATGGCCTCGGCCGCCGGCAGGGAGAAGCCCTCGTAGAGGGAGGGCACGCAGGCGACCTGCGCGCCGCGCACCAGGTCGGCCAGCTCCCGGTCGCTGATGCCCTTGACGAACTCCACCGCGCCGTCGAGCCCGTAGCGTTCCATCGCCTCGGCCACCGGCCCCTTCTCCGGGCGCTTGCCGACGACGACCAGGTGCGCGTCCGGGTGCTCGGTGCGGACCTTGGCCAGGGCCTCGACGAGGTGGACCAGCCCCTTGAGGGGGACGTCGGCGCTGGAGGTGGTGACGATGCGGCCGGGGATCTCGGGGACGGCCGCGTCGGGCGAGAACAGCCGGGTGTCGGCGCCGATGGGCACGACGTGGACGCGCTCGGGGCGCACTCCGAGGTCCTCGGTGATCTCCCGGCGGGAGGACCCGGAGACGGTCAGCACGGTGGGCAGCCGCCGGGCGACGCGCTTCTGCATACGGGTGAAGCCGTACCAGCGGCGCACCGAGGCCCGGCGTCTCCAGCCCCCGGCGGCGGCCAGGTCCAGGCGGCGGTCGACGGTGATGGGGTGGTGGACGGTGGTGACCAGGGGGAAGCCGAGCCGCTCCAGGCCGAGCAGGCCGTAGCCGAGGGTCTGGTTGTCGTGGACGACGTCGAACTCGCCGCGGCGGGCGGCCAGGTGGCGGCGGGCGCGCAGCGAGAAGGTCAGCGGCTCGGGGAAGCCACCGGTCCACATGGTGGCGACCTCCAGCGCGTCGACCCAGTCGCGGTACTCACCGCGCTTCGGGGTGCGGAAGGGGTCGGGCTGCCGGTAGAGGTCGAGACTGGGCAGGCGGGTGAGGGAGACCTCCCCCGGCAGGCCGTCCTCCTGGTCCAGTACGGGGTAGGGCTGGGCGCCGATCACCTCGACGCGGTGGCCGAGCCGGGCCAGCTCTCGCGACAGGTGGCGCACGTAGACGCCCTGGCCTCCGCAGAACGGGTTCCCCTTGTAGGTGAGCAGTGCGATCCGCAGCGGCCGGCCGCCGTCGGCGGCCTCGCCCGCCAGGGGTCCGGGCGCGGCGCCCCAGGTGGCCTCTGCCGTCACTCACGGCCCCCTTCTCGAAGGTCCTCGCGGCGATTTTCCGCCGGAGCGTAACCGCCGGGGATAATCTGGAACAAGTTTCAAGGATGCCCCGGGCGCGCTCGGCCCGCGCCCCGGACCCGTCCGGCTCCGGGAGCCGTACGGATCCGGCTCGCAAGATTACCGGCCGGTAGAAGTTCCGGGCCGAGCCGGTCCGGGTGATTCACGCCACGGCTCCGTCCTGCGAGGATGCGGTCTTCCGGGCCCCCGGAACGGCCCGGACCCGCGGCGGGAGCCGCCCGGGCCCGACGGGACAGACGGCAGGAGAGACTTGACGGCACATCCCGGCTTCCCCTCCGCCCCGCCGCTCACCGAGCGCCAGGAGGCGCGCCGCCGCCGCATCCTGGCGGCCAGCGCCGGGCTGGCCCGGCGCGGGGGCTTCGGCGCGGTGCAGATGCGCGAGGTCGCCGAGTCCGCGGACGTCGCGCTGGGCACGCTCTACCGCTACTTCCCCTCCAAGGTCCACCTGCTGGTCGCCACCATGCACGACCAGCTGGAGCGGCTGCACGAGACGCTGCACCGGCACCCGCCGAAGGAGCCCGAGCCCGCCGCCCGGGTCGCGGTGACGCTGACGCGCGCCTTCCGCGCGCTCCAGCGGGAGCCGAACCTGGCGGAGGCCATGCTGCGGGCGTTCACCTTCGCCGACCGCTCGGCCGGTGCGGAGGTCGACGCGGTCTCCCGGCTCACCACCGAGATCATCCTGGACGCCGTGGGAGCGCGGGGGGCGCCGACGCCGGAGCGGCTCTCGGCGGTCCGCGTCATCGCCCATACCTGGCATTCGACACTCATCGGATGGCTCTCCGGACGTATTTCGATCGAGCAGGTCCAAGAAGACATCGAAACGGTTTGCACATTGATCGCCGCGGAAACGACCGGTGAAGTGCGCCGGTAGTTCGATCCGGCGGTTCGCGTGCGCCCCAGTCACTCACTGCGCCCCCATTACCAACCGGTACTGGCCGAAACTCTGCGTTATCCAGTGCCATTTACAGGTATTCGTTGACGGGTGTTCGACAAACGTCCCCCGACCAGGGCACTGGAGGATCCGAACGTGATTCAGGTATTGCTGGTGCACCATTTCGGCCTGCTGCGATCCGGCCTGGCAGCGCTGCTCAACGATGCGTCCGACCTGGAGGTACGGGATGTGCCCTGGTCCAGCGATCCCGGCCGGCTCCGGGCCCTGCGGGCGGACGTGTGCGTCGTGGACATGGACGGCCCCGGGGCCCCGGACGTGGCAGGCATGTCGGAACTGTGCCGGCATATGACCTCGGCAAAATGCGGGCTACTGGTTCTGGCCACTCCGGGACGCCCCGGCGCGCTGCGCCGCGCCTATGACGCGCAGGCCCTGGGATTCGTCAACAAGGACGCCACCCCGCAGAAGTTACTCGAGGGGATCCGGCAGGTCGCCGCAGGGAAGAGATACGTGGACGAGTCCCTCGCCCACGACCTGCTGAGGTCCGCCGAGATGCCCCTCACGGCAAGGGAGTTGAGCGTTCTGTCACTGGCCGCGAAAGGCGCGACGGTCTCCGAGATCGCCAGGCGGCTGCACCTCTCGCACGGCACCATACGCAACTACATGTCGGCCATCACCCGTAAGACCGGGGCGCGCAACAGGGTCGACGCCATACGGATATCGCAGGGCGCGGGCTGGGTGTGAGCGTCCGCCGGGCGGTCGCCCGGGCGGGCGCGCTTACGTGTGCGCGGGCGCGTGTGAACGCGCCCGCCCCCGCCCGGCCCGGACGGCCCGTCAGGCCGGGGCGCCCTCGCGGCCCGGCCGGGCGGCGGGCCGTCCGTCGCGGCCGGTGTGCCAGCGCCCCACCAGGTCGCGGTAGAGCGGTGAGCGGCCGAGCAGTTCGCGGTGGCTTCCGGCGGTGGCACGGGCCCCGTCCATCACCAGTACCCGGTCGGCCCGGTGCGCCGAGCTGATCCGGTGCGCGATCACCACCAGCGTGCCGGGCCGGTCCGCGAACGCCCGCTCGGCGCGCGCCTCCGCCTCCGGGTCCAGATGGCAGGTGGCCTCGTCCAGCAGCACCAGGGGCGCGGGCGACAGATGGGCACGCCCCAGCGCGATCAGCTGCCGCTCCCCCTGGGAGAGGGCGGCCGGGTCGACCACCGCGTCCAGTCCGCCCAGCCCGTCGGCCAGCGGGCCGAGCCCGACCGCCGCCACCGACGCGGCCAGCCTCTCCTCCTCCGGGCCGGCACCCGGCCCCCCGTCCGGCATTCCGGCCGGTGTTCCGTCCGGCGGCCCTTCCGGCAGGTCGTCCGGGCACAGGTAGAGCAGGTTCTCGCGGAGGGTGCCGGTGAACACGTACGCCTGCTGCGGGATCAGCACACGCTGCCGCGCCGGCTCGCCCGCGCCCCTGCCGGCGGCGCGGGGAGGGGCGCCGTCCACCAGCACCTCGCCCCGGTCCGGGACGAGCAGGCCCGCCACCAGAGCGGCGAGGGTGGACTTGCCGATGCCGCTGGGGCCCACGACGACCAGATGCTCGCCGGGCTCGACGGTCAGGTCCACCTCGCGCAGCACCGGCTGGGCGCCGGGGCCGTAGGCGAAGGTCACCGAGCGCAGCTCCACCCGGGAGCCGGCCGCGGACCGGGCGGCGGGCAGGGCTGTGGGCAGGGCTGTGGGCGGGGCGGTGGAGGGCTCGGTGGCCGGCTCCGCGGCGGCCGGCGCGCCGTGCGGCGGGTCCTCCCCGACGAGCCGGTCCAGGATCACCAGCAGCCGGGTGCCCGCCGCCCCCAGGGCGCTCATCAGGGTGCGCAGGGCAGGCAGCAGCGACTGGGTCAGATACGTCAGCGCGCCCAGCAGCGCGCCCGCCGTGAGTCCCCGCTCCAGCAACCACGGGGTGGCGAACAGCAGCAGCACGATCGGCAGGTGCCCGGCCACGCCCAGCGCCACGGTGCGGGCGGCGGCCCACCGGGCCAGCGAACGGGCCGCCCCCACCTCGGTGGCGACCAGCGCGTCCGCCTCCCCGGCGGTGCGCCGCTCGGCCCCGCACGCCACGACGTCCCGCAGCCCGGCGGCGACGGCCCCGTAGCGCGTGGAGAGGGCCTCGTCCGCGTCGAGGAAGTCCCGCTGGCGCGCCGCCATCGGCACCAGCGTGGCCGTGAAGAGCAGCAGCCCCAGCACCAGGGGCGGCAGGACCACCAGGAGCAGCAGGGGGTGGAGGGAGGCCAGCCCGGCCAGGGCCCCGGCCGCGGTGAAGACGAAGGAGCGCAGCACCAGCACCAGCCCGGCGAAGCTGTCCCGGGCCAGCTCGGTCTGATGGGTCAGGCGGGAGACGGAGGAGCTGTCCGCCCGGGCCGGCTCGGCCACCGCCCCGTGCAGGGCGCGGGTCACCACCCGGCGCAGCAGCCCGTCGCGCAGCGGCTCCACCAGGTCTGCCAGCCCGCGGAAGACCCCCCGTACGGCCAGGCCGCCGACGACGGTCGCCGCGGCGGCCACCGCCAGCCAGGCCAGCCCCGTCCCGGTGTCGCCTGCCAGGAAGCCGCGGTCCAGGGCCTGGGCCACGCCGTAGCCGACCAGGAAGGTCTGGGCGGACTCCAGCAGCGACCAGCCGCCGAGCCGGACCAGGACGCGCCGCCGGCTCCGCAGGAAGCGCGCGGCGCGCGGCAGCAGACGGCGGGCCGGGCCCGGGGCGGTACGGGCCGCCGGGCTCACCGGGGCCCCTCCGCCGCGACGCGGGCCGCCGGGGTGCCCGGGGCGTCGGGGCCGCCCCCGGCCGCGAACACCGCCCGGTACTCGGGCAGTTCCCACAGCGCCTCGTGCGGTCCGACGGCCCGCACCCGGCCGTCCTCCAGCCATGCCACCAGGTCCGCGCGGGCCGCGGAGGAGACGCGGTGCGCGATCAGCAGCCGGGTGCCGGCCCGCACCCGGTCCGTCAGCGCCCGGCTCACCTGGAGCTCGGTGACGCTGTCCAGGCTGGAGGTGGCGTCGTCCAGCACCAGCAGCCGTCCCGCGTGGGCGAAGGCGCGGGCCAGGCCCAGGCGCTGGAACTCGCCGCCGGACAGCGGCGCTCCGGCGAGCGCGGTGCCGTAACCGGCGGGCAGGCGGCGGACGAAGGCGTCCGCGCTGGCCGCCCGCGCGGCGTCCTCGACGGCGCCGGGGCCCGGGTCGTACGCGCCGAAGGCGACCGCCTCGCCGACGGTGTCCCCGAACAGCGCCGGCCGCTCGAAGGCGTAGCCGACCTCGCGGCGCAGCTCGGCGGAGTCGAGTCCGTCCAGCGGGACGCCGTCGAGCAGCACCCGTCCCTCGTCGGGGTCGGCCAGGCGCCCGGCGAGCGCGGCGAGGGTGGACTTGCCCGAGCCGGACCGCCCCACCACGGCCACCGTGGCGCCGCCGGGCACCACCAGGTCGACGCCGCGCAGCACCTCGCGCCCGCCGCGCACGGCGGTGACGCCGCGCAGCTCCAGCC
>NZ_JBKJFM010000180.1:0-11035 GCF_046614825.1 Streptomyces nanhaiensis | reverse complement strand
CCTCGCTGTGTGTTTCAAAGGAACCTCGCCGACTCCTCCGGAACCGGAGGAGCGACGGGGCATCAACATATCTGGCGTTGACTTTTGGCACGCTGTTGAGTTCTCAAGGAACGGACGCTTCCTTCGGCACCCCTTCCGGGGCCCTTCCGGGCGCTTCCCTTCGGTGTCTCCGACTCTATCAGATCCCTTTTCGGTCTCCGATCCCCGGCCGGCGGGGTCCTGCCTTTTCCTCTCGCGCCGTTTCCGGCGCTTCCACCACCGTAGCGGATTTCCCGTCCGGCTCCTAATCGAGCCACCCGGACCGGAATTCCGGCATGCCGGAATTCATCCCCGGAAGGGATTCACACTGGGTGAGTGGTCGCCGCCGAAGGCGACAGAAGAGCTGCCCGGAGAACCGTTCCGGCTCCCTGGCAACCCGGAGAACCCTACGGATCGCTCCACCGGCTGTCAAGCCGCGCCCGCGACCTCCTCAAGGGCGGCCGCCAGGCGGCCTGCCCGGCCCGTCAGTCCAGGTCGCTGAGCCGGCCACCGGCGTCCGGCTGGGTGTCCTCCACCCTGCGCAGCAGGCGGGTCAGCAGCTCTCCCAGGGTGGCGCGCTCCTCGCCGGACAGGTCCTGGAGCAGGTCCTCCTCGAAGACCGAGGCCATCCGCATCACCTGGAGCCACTTCTCGCGGCCCTCGTCGGTCAGTCCGACGATCACCCGTACGCGGTTGCTCTCGTCCCGCTCCCGGGTGACCAGGCCGGCGGTGGCCATGCGGTCGATGCGGTGGGTCATGGCGGCGGGGGTGAGTCCCAGCCGCTTGGCCAGGGCTCCCGGGCCCAGACGGTAGGGCCTGCCCGCCATCACCAGTTCCTTCAGCACCTCCCACTCGGCGTGGTTGAGGCCGAGGGTGGCGAGCTGGCGCCCGTAGGCGACGCTCATCCGCCGGTCGAGGCGGCTGAGCGCGTTGACGATCTTCTCCACCTGGGGGTCCAGCTCGCCGTACTCGCGCTGGTAGATGGCGATCTGCTCGTCGAGCGTGGGGCCGTGGTCCGGGTCCCCGGAGGGCTGGTCAGGCATGGGACCGGAGTATGGCATGAACTCGTTCGCTTCGAAGTCTTTCGCTGTGTACTCTTTAGTATCGAACTTTAGCTTCGAAGTCTTCTCCCGGACTTCTCCCTCCACCCATGCGTTCCATCCCATGCGTGCCCCAGCGGCACCGGACTCAGAGGCAGGTGAGTGTGACCACCGCGACGGGCGCAGCGCTGCGCCGGATCCACACGGGGAACGCGCTGAGCGCGTTCGGCAACGGCTTCACCGTCCCGTTCATGTTCATCTACGTGGCCCAGGTGCGGAATCTGGGCGCGGCCGCCGCGGGGACGGTGCTCGCGCTCTTCGCCGTGGCCGCGCTGGTGGTGCTGCCCTTCACCGGACGGGTGATCGACCGGCGCGGTCCGCTGCCCGTCGCAGTCGCGGGAACGGTCCTGGCCTCGGCAGGCTCGCTCGGCATCGCCTTCTCGGAAGGCACTGCGGCGATGTACGTGTCCGCCGCCGTCTTCGGCGCGGGCCTCTCCGTGATCCAGCCCGCGCTCGCCACGATGATCGTGTGGTCCTCCACCACCGCGACACGCTCGCGCGCCTTCGCCACGCAGTTCTTCCTCAACAACCTCGGACTCGGCGTCGGCGGGCTGCTGGGCGGTCTGGTCGTGGACACCGACCGGCCGTCGTCGTTCCTGCTGCTGTTCGGGATCGAGTCGGCGATGTACCTGGTCCTGGGCGCGACCGTGGCGACCGTACGGCTGCCGGACGCGCCGCGCGTCGAGTGCCCCTCCCACGGCGGCGAGGACGGCACCGCGGCCCGGGGCGGCCTGCGGGCGCTGCTGTCCGACCGGGCGATGGTGACGCTGTCCGCGCTCGGCTTCGTGATGTTCTTCGCCTGCTACGGGCAGTTCGAGTCCGGGCTGTCGGCGTACGCGGTCGAGGCCTCGCGGATCTCCCCGGCGACGCTGGGGGTCGCGCTCGCCGCGAACACCGCCGTGATCGTGCTGGCGCAGTTCGTCGTGCTCAGGCTGGTGGAGCGGCGGCGGCGCAGCCAGGTGATCGCGCTGGTCGGGCTGATCTGGACGGTGGCGTGGCTGGCGGCCGGGGTGTCCGGTCTGGTGGCCGACCGCCATGCGCTGGCCGTCGCGGCGATCATCTCCACGTACGCGCTGTTCGGGCTGGGCGAGGCGATGCTGTCGCCGACCGTGGCGCCACTGGTGGCGGATCTGGCTCCGGCCCGGATGGTCGGGCGGTACAACTCGGCCTTCGCCCTGGTGAAGCAGTTGGCGCTGGCGATCGGTCCGGCGGTGGGCGGGCCGATGGGGGCCACGCTGCACGGGCCGTACATCGTGATGCTGGTGCTGTGCTCGCTCGGCGTCACCGTGCTGGCCCTGCTGCTGGGCCGCAGGCTGACCGCCGAGCAGGACAACCCGCTGCGGGCGTCCCTGGTGGTCGCCGCCTCGGTGCCGGTCCGGCCCGCCGAGGAGGCCCGGCCCGCTGCGGCGGTGGCGGTACGGTCGGCCGAGCCGGCCCGTACGGTCCGGGCCGGCTAGCGCGGGACCGCCTCCCGGGGGAGCGCGAACTCGCACCACACCGCCTTTCCGCCGCCCGGCGTGCGGCGCGACCCCCAGGCGGAGGCGATGGTGGCGACGATGGAGATGCCCCGGCCGCTCTCGTCGGCCGGCTCGGCTCTGCGGCGGCGCGGGAGGTGGTCGTCGCCGTCGGTCACCTCGACGATCAGACGGCGGTCGGTGCGGCGCAGCCGCAGGCACATCGGCGGGGTGCCGTGCTGGAGGGAGTTGGCGACCAGCTCGCTGGCGGCCAGCACGCCCAGATCGTGCAGGCCCCTGGGGAACCGCCAGCTCGTCAGGACCCCGGAGGCGAAGGCGCGGGCGCGCGGGGCGGCCTCGACCCCTCCCAGGAGATCGAGCGCTGCGTTGTGGAACAGCTCCGCGTCGTGGCCGGTGCGGACCGGGTGCTGGAGGGCCAGGAGCGCGACGTCGTCGTCGTGCTCGGCGGTGATGCCCAGGGCGCGCAGGAGCCGGTCGCAGACGACCTGGGGGCTGCCGGTGGCTCCGGCGAAGGCCTCCTCCAGCACCTCGATGCCCTGGTCGATGTCGGCGTCGCGCCGCTCGACCAGGCCGTCGGTGTAGAGCACGGCGGCCGAGCCCTCGCCGAAGGGGACGGAGGCGGAGGTGTGCAGCCAGCCGCCGGTGCCCAGCGGCGGGCCGGTGGACTCGTCGGCGCGGTGGACCGTGCCGTCCGGGTCCCGGACGAGGATCGGCAGATGGCCGGCGGAGGCGTACACCAGGCGGCCCTCGTTGGGGTCGTGGACGGCGTAGACGCAGGTGGCGATCTGGTTGGGGTCGATCTCGGCGGCGAGTCCGTCGAGGAGCTGGAGCACCTCGTGGGGCGGCAGGTCCAGCCGGGCGTACGCGCGCACGGCCGTGCGGAGCTGCCCCATGACGGCGGCCGCCCGCACCCCGCGGCCCATCACGTCGCCGATGACCAGGGCGGTGCGGCCCGCGCCCAGGGTGATGACGTCGTACCAGTCGCCGCCGACCGCCGCGTCGGTGCCGCCCGGGCGGTACGTGGCGGCCACCCGCAGGTCGTCGGGCTGCTCCAGTTGCTGCGGGAGCAGGCTGCGCTGGAGGGTGACGGCCGCCTCGCGCTGCCGGCGCTCGCTGGCGCGCAGCCGTTCGGCCGCCTCGACCTGGTCGGTCACCTCGGCGGCGAAGACGAGGACTCCGCGCCGAGCTCCGGGGCCCTTCAGTTCGACGGGGGTGCAGGTGAAGGTGTAGTACCCCGGGCGCGTACCGCCGGCGGCTCCGGGCTTCCCTCCCCCTCGCCCTCCTCGCCTTCCCGTCCGGCCTTCCACCCGGCGGGACTTGACCGTGCGGGGCCTGCCGCTGCGCAGGACCTGGTCCATCAGCGGCAGGAGGCCCAGCTCGGCCAGCTCCGGCAGGGCCTCGCGGGCGGGGGCGCCGGGCGCGCGGGGGCCGAAGACCGCGGCGTAGGCGTCGTTGACGAAAGCGATGCGGTGGTCGGGGCCGTGGACGAGGGCGACCAGTGCGGGGACCTGGTCCAGCAGTGCCTGCGCGGACAGGGCGTCGAGGCCGTGTCCCGCCCCCTGCCCCGCTTCCTGTCCCGCTCCCCCGGCGTCCGGAGCGGACGGCTCGCCGTGCTCGTCCCGGGCGGCCGGGACGGCCGGAACGGCCCCGGAGGGGGCCGGTGCCTCGGGCGGGCGCCGTACGGCCCTGGCGGCGAGGCGTCGTTGCCGCTGCGTGCCGGGCAGCCGGGCGCTCCAGCGCGTGAAGTTCACTGCGTGCGGTCCGATCCGATTCCGATGTTCTCGTGTCTGGTGTGTGCGTGCGGGTACGTGCGGATGCCCGTACCCGCCGTGCCGGCGGGCCCGTCGCGTCGGCCGCGCCCGCCGGTGACTCTCAGCTGACGCGGGCCCACCCATGGTCACACGTTCAGTGTGGCCGACGGCACCGACAGGTGTCAGGGTCCCTCGGGGTGGCGGCCGGTGCCCGCGGCGAGTTCGAACTCCGCGCGCGGGTGCTCCAGCGAGCCGAGCGAGACGATCTCACGCTTGAACAGGCCGGCGAGCGTCCACTCCGCAAGGATGCGCGCCTTGCGGTTGACCGTCGGCACCCGGCTCAGGTGGTACGCGCGGTGCAGGAACCAGGCAGGGTAGCCCTTGAGCCTGCGGCCGTACACATGGGCGACGCCCTTGTGCAGGCCGAGCGAGGCGACGGAGCCCGCGTAGGAGTGCTCGTACCGTGCAGGCTCCCGGCCGCGCAGCGACGCGACCAGGTTGTCGGCCAGGAGGCGTGCCTGGCGTACCGCGTGCTGGGCGTTGGGGGCGCACTCCGGGACCGGTCCCTCCTCCGGGCCCCGGGCCCGGGACGCCGCCGCCAGGTCCGGGACGGCGGCGGCGTCGCCCGCGGACCAGGCGTGTTCGGTGTCCTCGACGCGCAGGGTCGCGGTGCAGCGGAGCCGGCCGCGTCCGTCGCGGGGGAGGTCGGTCCTCTCCAGCAGGGGGTGGGGTTTGACGCCCGCGGTCCACACGAGGGTGCGGCAGGGGTGGCGGGATCCGTCGCTGAGCTGGGCGACGCGGTCCTCGCAGGAGTCGAGGCGGGTCTCCAGGCGTACGTCGACGTTGCGGCCGCGCAGTTCGCGCACGGCGTAGCGGCCCATGGCCTCGCCGACCTCCGGGAGGATGCGTTCGGTCGCCTCGACGAGGATCCACTTCATGTCCCGGGGGCGGATGTTGTGGTAGTAGCGGCAGGCGTAGCGGGCCATGTCCTCCAGCTCGGCCAGCGCCTCGACGCCCGCGTAGCCGCCGCCGACGAAGACGAAGGTGAGGGCTGCGTCGCGGACGGCGGGATCGCGGGTGGAGGAGGCGATGTCGAGCTGTTCGAGGACGTGGTTGCGCAGGCCGATGGCCTCCTCGACGGTCTTGAAGCCGATGCCGTGGTCGGCGAGGCCGGGGACCGGGAGGGCGCGGGAGACCGAGCCCGGGGCGAGGACGAGTTCGTCGTAGGACACCTCGACGGGGCCGGTGCCGGCGTGCTCGGTGGCGAGGGTCTCGACGGTGGCGGTGCGCCGGGCGTGGTCGATGGACTTCGCCTCGCCGATGACGACCCTGCAGTGGGGCAGCACGCGGCGCAGGGGGACGACGACGTGGCGCGGGGAGATGGAGCCGGCGGCCGCTTCGGGCAGGAACGGCTGGTAGGTCATGTACGGCTCGGGGGCGAGCACGACGACCTGTACGCCCCCGCCGCCCTCCCGCGCGCGTCTCAGTTCGTGCTTCAGGCGCCGCTGGAGGCGCAGGGCGGTGTACATGCCGACGTAGCCGCCACCGACCACGAGAATGCGCGCGGGTTCCTTCGTCACCTGTCCATGACGCACCCGCGGGTGGACGTTTGTCCACAGGTCCCGGGAAACGTATGACCGGCGGAGGGATCGGGACCGGGGCTCGCCGATTCGCGGTGGACAGGGGGACGGCGCAGGTCAGCGAGGGTGCGAGGGGGGTACGGGAGGGGGCGGGGAGAGGGGGTGGGCGGCGTACTCCGATCGGGGGGCGGAGGTGGCGGAACATGCCCCTTCTCTCGTGACCGGGGCTCAACTATGTTCGTAGCACGCCGGGCGGAGTCATGACCGTGTCCCGGCGGCACAGGGCGGGGGGCCTCCGGGGGGAGGCTGCCATACAACCGGGGGAACACAACGTGCATATTCAGGGCATTCAGGGCTCTCGCTGGTCGACCGCCGTCGTCGCCGACTCTTCCGCGGACGGCGGGGCGGGTCCGGTGAACGGGGCGGGCGGAGGCCGCGGGGCCGGACGTACGGCCGACGGCGGGAGTGCCAGGGGGAACGGACGCACGGCTCCGCTGCGGGTCGACGCCCAGCGCAATCTGGAGCACGTGCTGCGCGCAGCCCGCGAGGTCTTCGGCGAGCTGGGCTACGGCGCTCCGATGGAGGACGTCGCGCGCCGGGCACGGGTCGGGGTCGGCACGGTCTACCGGCGTTTTCCCAGCAAGGACGTACTGGTCCGGCGTATAGCGCAGGAGGAGACGGCGCGGCTGACCGAGCAGGCCAGGGCGGCGCTGGGGCAGGAGGAGGAGCCGTGGTCGGCGCTCTCCCGGTTCCTGCGCGCCTCGGTGGATTCGGGTGCCGGACGGCTGCTGCCGCCTCGGATACTGCGGGTCGGGTCGTTCGCCGACGAGCCGGAGGGTGCGGCCGGGGGTGCGGGCGGCGGCCTGGAGGGGGCGCGTACGCCGCGGGGCGGTGGGCACGGGCAGCCCGGGCTGCGGCTGGTGGACGGCGGGAAGCGGGAGAACCCCGGGAGCGCCGGGAACGCCGGAAGCACCGAGGAGGACGCGGGCGTCTCCGAACTGCTCGACGTCGTCGGGCGGTTGGTGCAGCGGGCGCAGGCGGCCGGTGAGCTGCGGTCCGATGTGACGGTCGCGGACGTGCTGCTGGTGATAGCCACGGCGGCGCCGTCCCTGCCGAACGCGGTGCAGCAGGCCGCGGCCTCGGCGCGGCTGCTCGACATCCTGTTGGAGGGCCTCAGGCCGCGGCACGCGAAGCCCGTGGGGGCCTGAGACGGGGCTTGAGGCTCCGGCCCGCGGTCCGAGGACCCTGCGGCAGGTCCGGTAGGTCCGGCAGATCCCGTCGGCAGGTCCCGTCGGCAGACGCTGCCGGTGGGCTCTTTCGGCAGGCCCATCGCCGGGTGCCGGGCGTGGCCGTGCGGTGGCCGGACGCGGGCGGTGCGGCGGTGGAGCAGCGTTTTTCGGTCAGATTCGCGCCGCCGCGGCGCGGCTCCCATACCTCGTGACAACACCGCGTGCGCACCGTTTTGCGGTTTTCCACCCCGGACGGGTGATTGAGGCGCACGGCCGGGAATGCGCGGCCCTCGCCGTGACACGCTTTGCCGGTGTTCGGTGGCGACTGTGTGTACGGGGGTTCTCGCTTTGGGTGCTGACGGGCGGGAGGAGCCCCGCGGTTCGCGGGACGTGGACGGAGCGGTCGGGCCGGAGGACGCCGTGCCCGGCGACGCGGAACTGGTGTCGCGGATGCGCGGCGGGGACACCGGGGCGTATGAGGAGCTGTACCGGCGGCACGCCGACGCGGTGCGCCGCTACGTACGCCACTGCTGCCGGGACGCGGCGACCGCGAACGACCTGACGGACGAGATCTTCGCGCGAACGCTGCTGGCCGTACGCGGCGGTGCGGGGCCGGACACGGCGGTGCGCACCCATCTGCTGGCGGCGGTCCGGGACGTGGCGGCGGCCTGGACGGGGACGAGCGGCTGGGATCTGCTCGTCGAGGACTTCGCGGTCTTCGCGGCGGCGGCCGAGTCGCCGGGCGGCGGCGAGTCCTTCGGGGCGGACGCACATGTGCGGGCCATGTGCAGGGCCGAGCGGTCCACCGCGGTGCGCGCCTTCCGCGATCTGCCAGAGCGGTGGCAGGTGGTGCTGTGGCACACCGTGATCGAGGAGGAGGCGCCGCGGGAGGTCGCACCGCTGCTGGGCATGGCGGAGGACGCGGTGGTGTCGCTGGCGCAGCGGGCGAAGGAGGGGTTACAGCAGTCCTACCTGACGGTGCACACCGCCGGGGCGCGGGCGGCGGGCGACGACTGCGCGCGCCGTGCCGACCGGCTGGGTACGTATGTGCGCGGAGGGCTGCGGGCGCGGGCGGACCGGGGGCTGCGCCGGCATCTGGAGCGGTGCGCCGGCTGCCGGTCGGCGGCGCTGGGCGCCAGGGACGTCTGCGAACGGCTCCGGGTGGTGCTGCCGTTGGCGGTCGTGGGCTGGGGCGCGGATGTGTACTCGCCGTATCCGGTGGTGGGTTCGGCGCAGGCGTATGCGGCACAGATGTACGGGGCGCAGGCGTACGGGGCGCAGTGCGGCGTGGAGGAGGGGGGCGCCGCGGAGGCGTACCCGTTGGTGGGCCCGGCCGCCTCGTCCGGAGGCCTGGACGGTACGGCCGGTGGCGCCGCGGTGTTCGACGGGCTGGGATCGACCGCGAAGGCGGGAGTCACGGCGGGGGTGATGGCTGCCGCCGTGGCCACCGCGCTGACGCTGGCGCTGGTGACCGACGGCCAGCGGCCGCGGAGCCCGTACCAGGGGCCGGGAGCACGGCCTTCGGCGGCCGGTGCGCCCGGCGGGGCGGAGACGGGAGCGGAGACGGGAGCGGAGACGGGAGGTTCGAGGGCGCAGACCGTGTCGCCGCGGGAGGCGGCGGAAGGGGGGAAGGGCGCCCCGGGCCGGGAGGCGGTCCCGCCGGGGGACCTCCCGGAGCCGGGGCCGGGGCCCGGTTCCCCTTCCGCGGCGGGGTCCGCGCCGGTGCCCGGAGCAGGGCCCGGGGCCGGTCCGGGGCCGGGGACGTCCCCGCCCGGTTCCGGACCGGTGCCCGGCGGGACGGACGGCCCGGCGGCCGGTCCGACGCCCGGACCTGCGCCCGAACCGACGTCCCGGCCGTCCGCGGCCACCGTCCACCGGCTCGACCGGCTGCCCCGTGGAGGCGGTTCGGACGGCCCCTCCGTACGCGAGGGGAGCAGCTGGCTGTGGCAGCGCTCGGAGCTGCGTGTCAACGGCCGGAACCGGGGCTACGGGGTGACGGTGTCCGCCCGCTCCTCCGTGACGGTCGATCTGGGCGGCGCCTGCACCTCGTTCGACGCGCTCGCCGGGGTGGACGACCTGACGGCGCTGCGGGGCGCGGTCCGGTTCTCCGTGTACGGCGACGGTGTCCGGCTGTGGGAGTCGGGCGTCGTCCGGCGGGGCGAGGAGCCGGTGCCGGTCCACGTGCCCCTGGCCGGGGTGCGGACGCTCCGGCTGGTGGTCGAGCCGAACGGCGTGCTGGACTCGGCGGTCATGGCGGACTGGGTCCGGGCGCGGTTCGGCTGCCGCTGATCCGCCCCGCGGACGGTGCCCGCGGGGCGGTACGGCGCATGGAGGCGCGGCCCGCGGACCCGGCACGAGCCCGGCTCGGCACGGATCGGGCCGGATCGCGCCGGACTGGACTGGGCCGGACTGGACTGGGTTCACAGACTGGGGCGCTGCGGCACCCCTCCGGCCACCGCGCGCCGGCGCTCGGTGGCCGTACCCGTCCAGCAGCTGCCCCGGCGGGCCAGCAGCCGGCGCAGCCAGACCTCGGTGGAGACCAGTTCCGCCAGCCCGTCCAGCGGCAGCGATTCGCCCTCGGCCGCGGCCCGCAGCGCCTTGCGGACGACCCGGGCCTCCACCAGTCCCGCGTCGGCCAGCAGGGGCGCGTCGAAGAGGTCGATGAGATCGCCGACGCGGGACCGCAGCCCGGTCCGCGCCGCCGTCGTGTGGGTGGCACGGGACGGGGTGCCCCAGCCGGGCGGCAGTTCGTGTACGCCCGCCCCCGCCAGGACGGCGCGCAGCACCGCCGCCCGCGCCCCCGGCTGTACGCGCAGCGCCTCGGGCAGGGCGCGGCAGGCGCGTACGACCTGGTTGTCCAGGAAGGGCGCGTGCAGCCGCTGGCTGCGGACCTCCGCCGCCTGTTCGAGTATCCGGTGGTCGGCCGCCAGCCGGGCGAGCGCCGCCCGCGCCCGCCGCTCCCCCGGACGCGTGCCGGACTCCCCGGGCAGCGGGCGGAGGGCCGCCTGCTCCAGCCGAATCGATACTTCGGCCAGCACCTCCCCCGTCAGCCAGCGCGCGGCCGGCCCCGGGCGGCACCAGGCGAGGGCGGAGAGCGAGGCGTCGAGCACCCCGGCCCCGGCCTCGTGAGCCGCACCGCCCGCACCGCCCGCACGACCCGCGCCCCACGCGCCGCCCGTACCCCACGCTCCGGCGCCCGCCCCGCTCCCGGTGACGTCCCGCTCCCGCAGCCGCCGCGCCGTCTCCAGCACACCGTCCCGGTACGGCGTACGGGCCAGCCTCCGTGCCGCGCGGTAGACGGTGAGCGGCACGAGCACCGAGCGCCCGGTCGCGCCCTCCGCCTTCGCCAGCGCCGTGACCGGCCGCAGCAGATGGCGGCGGCGCCGGTCCAGCAGCAGGTCCGCCAGCCGTGCCGGGTGCGCGTCGAGCACCTCGCGGGCGCCGTATCCGGACAGGTGGTCCGCGCTGCCCGCCGCCAGGCGCCGCCGGTGCCGCTCGGCGACGACCAGTGAGGGGCCCGGTTCGTCGGTCAGCGGCCCGTCGGCGAGCGGGCCGCCGTCCGGGCCCGCGTAGGGCAGGGCCTCCTCGCCCGCGGCGACGACGACGTGGTGCAGCCGGGGGTTCTCCGCGATGCTGCGGGCGCGTTCCAGTTCGGCCTCGCGTCCCGAGAGCGGGTCCAGGGTGAGGTCGTTGAAGGTGACGGCGAGCAGCCGCTCGCCCGCCGACGTCCCCGGCGTGCCGTACACCGTGCCCGGGACGCCGGGCAGTCCGGCGGCCAGCAGCGCGAGCGTCGCCGAAGCGCTGCCGCCCGACAGGTCGGCGCCTATGCCGGGCGCGGGGCCCCTGGCCCGCCCGCCCCCCGGGCGGTCCGCGCGCCGCTGG
>NZ_JBKJFM010000017.1:0-56064 GCF_046614825.1 Streptomyces nanhaiensis | reverse complement strand
TCCCGTACGCACGGCCCGTGCCCGCCCCGCCGGTCCCCGGGCGCGGCGTACCGCGTCCGGCCGCGCCGTCCGTGAGGCGTGCCCCGGCCGCGTGCCGGCGCTCCGGGAGGGACCGGCCTTCGCCGGTCCCTCCCGGAGCGCACCGCTCACACCCGGGTCGCGCGCAGCAGCACCAGCCGCTCGGGGTGGAGCACCGGGGCCTGGAGCCCCGCGGCCGCCAGCACCCGGCCCGGCAGCCGCACGCCCTCCGGCGTCCACCAGGGCAGAGGGACGCCCCAGTGGTGGGCGTTGCCGTCCGGCAGGTCGCCGGGCGCCTGCGGCCGCACCCGGTAGACGGCGTCCGCGTCCAGCCCCGGCAGCCGGACCGCACCGGCCGGGTACATCGCGGAGGAGGCGGTGGCGACGAGTGCGTACACCGCGTCCGAGCCGTCCTCGGCGACCACGCCGTGCAGCCGGTGGGCCGGGTCCGGGTGGTCGGCGTGGACGCGGACGCCGGTGTGGAGCAGGCCGCGCAGCTCCTTGTAGAGGTCCACCCAGCGCGCCAGCCGCGCCAGTTCCTCCGGCGCGGCGGCGGTCAGGTCCCACTCGATGCCGAAGTGCCCGAACAGCGCCGTACCCGCCCGGAAGTCGACCGGGTGGCGGCGCCCGGTGGTGTGCGCGACGTCCGACCCCACGTGGGTGCCCATGAGTTCGAGGGGGATCAGGGCGTTCGTCCAGCGCTGGATGGTCTGGCGCTCCAGGGCGTCGATGCAGTCCGAGACCCACACCCGGTCGGTGCGCTGGAGGATCTCCAGGTCCACCCGCCCGCCGCCGGAGGAGCAGGACTCGATCTCCACCCCGGGGTGGCGGCGGCGCAGCTCGTCCATCAGCCGGTAGACCGCCCGGGTCTGGCCGTGCACGCCGGCGCGGCCGGTGGGCCGGTGCCCGGCGTCCACCAGGTCCCGGTTGTGGTCCCACTTCAGATACGCGATCGGATACGCCTGAAGCAGCTCGTCCAGGCGCCCGAGGATGTACGCGAACGCCTCCGGGCGGGCCAGGTCGAGGACCTGCTGGTGGCGGGCCGCGCCGGGCAGCCGGTCGCCGGCGGCCATGATCCAGTCGGGGTGGGCGCGGGCCAGGTCGGAGTCCTCGTTGACCATCTCCGGCTCGACCCAGAGGCCGAACTGCATGCCCAGGCCGGTGACATGACCGGTCAGCGGGCCCAGCCCGTGAGGCCACACCTCGTCCGAGACGTACCAGTCGCCCAGGGCCCGCCGGTCGTCGCGGCGGGAGCCGAACCAGCCGTCGTCCAGGACGAAGCGCTCCGCGCCCACCGCGGCGGCCGCGTCGGCCAGGGCCCGCAGCCGGTCCAGGTCGTGGTCGAAGTAGACCGCCTCCCAGGTGTTGAGGGTGACCGGCCGGGGAGTGGCGGGGTGGTGCGGGCGGGAGCGCAGCCAGCGGTGGAAGCGGGCGGAGACCTCGTCCAGGCCGTGCCGCCCGTAGGAGCCGTACTGCCAGGGGGAGGCGTAGGACTCCCCGGGCTCCAGCACCACCTCGCCGGAGAGCAGCAGCTCGCCCGAGCCCAGCAGCGACACCGAGTGGAAGGTGCGCTCGGCGAAGGTGCGGTGGTTGCCGGACCATGCGGTGTGCACGGCCCACACCTCGCCCGAGCGGTTGCCGAAGCCCGCGGTGCCCGCGGCCAGCAGGTAGGCGCTGTCGTAGCCGGTGCGGCCGGTGCGGTTCTCCCGCATCCGCAGCCCCTGGGTGAAGGCGGTGCGCTGCGGGCTGCGTTCGCGCAGGTGGTGCCCGGTGAAGTCCAGCAGTTCGACGGCTTCGGCGGGCACCGGCAGCGTGAGGTTCACGGCGTCGACGGTGAAGGGGGAGGAGCCGCGGTTGGCGACCGTGGCACGCTGGCGCACCAGACCGGACGCGGTCAGCTCGATCACCAGCTCCAGGTCCAGGGCCGCGGCCTCGTCGCGGGCGAGGACGGTGACGGTGGAGCCGCCCGCGCCGCCCGCGCCGCCCGCGCCGCCCGCGCCGCCGGAGGAGCCGGACCCCTCCGCGGGCCCGGCGAGGGTGGCCCCGCGGACGGCGAACGCGGTGGAGAAGTCCCGGCCGCCGCGGTTGCCCACCAGGCCGGGGGTGCCCAGCCAGCCGGCCGACTGCTCGGGCAGCACCGAGACCTCGACCGGGCCGTCCACGGAGAAGCCGATGGGCTGCGGCGCCCCGGCCAGCCGCAGGGAGCCCAGCTCCCCGGCGCCGAGCGGGCCGAGGTCGGCGCCCCAGTGCAGGACCCGCGGGAGGGTGCCGCCGGCCAGGTCCAGTACGAGGCTGACGCCGGCCGCCCGCAGATGCGTCACATCGAGGGGGAGGGGAGCGGAACGTGATGCCACGGTTGTGTCTCCGTCCTGGCCAAACCGGTGCCGAAGGCGCCGTTGACTTACTTTGTTCGGTGGCGTAAGAATCTCGGGCGACGATACTCGGCCCGTGAGGGAGAAATCCACCGGCGGTCGGCCGCCTTTTCCCGTCCGCCCCCGACTGCCCTCCCCACCCGAGCCCGTCCCTCCCGTCCCCTCCCGGACGCCTTCCCAGAACAGCCGCTCCGCGCCGCGGAGCCGACCAAGGAGTGAGCGCCGATGATCCGCCAAACCCTGCACGACGGCTGGCAGTTGTCGGCGACCGGAGGGCCGGTCCCCGCAGACGTCGCGGGCCGGACCGTACCGGCCGCCGTGCCGGGCGGCGCCCACCTGGACCTGCTCGCGGCCGGCCTGATCCCCGACCCCTACCTGGACCGGGCCGAGGAGGAGCTGGCCTGGGCCCACCGCACCGACTGGCGCTACACGCTCGCCCTCACGGCCGACGCCGCGGGGCCCGGGGAGCGGGTGGACCTCGTCTTCGACGGCCTGGACACCGTGGCCACCGTCGAGCTGGACGGGAAGCTGCTGGGCAGCACGGCCAACATGCACCGCGCCTACCGCTTCGACGTCCGCGACGTCCTGACCGGCGGCACCCAGGAGCTGGCCGTCTCCTTCCGCTCCGCGCTGGAGTACGCCGAGGAGGTCGAGCGGAGCCTCGGCCGCCGCGACCACGTCTACCCGCACCCCTTCAACATGGTCCGCAAGATGGCCTGCAGCTTCGGCTGGGACTGGGGACCGGACCTGCAGACCGCGGGCATCTGGAAGCCGGTGCGACTGGAGCGCTGGCACACCGCCCGCCTGGCGCGGGTGCGCCCGCTGGTGACGGTGGACGCGGACGGCACCGGACGCGCCGAGATCCACGTCGACGTCGAGCGCTCCGGCCGGGGCGGGGCCGGCGGGGACGTCCCCCTGGAGCTGACCGCCACCGTGGACGGCCGCACCGAGCGCGTCACCGTACCCGCGGGCGAGACGGCCGCGACCGTCACCGTCACCGTCCCCGGCGCCCGCCTGTGGTGGCCCGCCGGATACGGCGACCAGCCCCTGTACGGCCTCGCCGTGACCCTCGGCGCCCTGGGGGAGGCGGGCTCCCGGGAGCCGCTGGACACCTGGGAGCGCCGCATCGGCTTCCGGACCGTCACCGTGGACACCGAACCCGACGAGATCGGCACCCCCTTCACCGTCGTCGTCAACGGCAGGCCCGTCTTCGTCAAGGGCGCCAACTGGATCCCCGACGACCACTTCCTGACCCGGATCACCCGCGAGCGGATCGAACGCCGCGTGGACCAGGCCGTCGGCGCCCACATGAACCTGCTGCGGGTGTGGGGAGGCGGCATCTACGAGACCGAGGACTTCTACGACGTCTGCGACGAGCGCGGCGTCCTGGTCTGGCAGGACTTCCCCTTCGCCTGCGCCTCCTACCCCGAGGAGGAACCGCTGTGGAGCGAGATCGAGGCCGAGGCCCGCGAGAACGTCGCCCGCCTCACTCCGCACCCCTCCCTGGCCCTTTGGAACGGCGCCAACGAGAACATGTGGGGCTTCCGCGACTGGGGCTGGCCCGAGCAGCTGAAGGGCCGCACCTGGGGCCTGCGCTACTACACCGAGCTGCTGCCCTCCATCGTCGCCGAACTCGACCCGACCCGCTTCTACTGCGCCAACAGCCCCTACAACCCCGGCGCGCCGGTCGACGGGACCCACCCCAACGACCAGGACCACGGCACCCGGCACGAGTGGGAGGTGTGGAACCGCGTCGACTACACCCACTACCGCGACCACATCCCGCGGTTCTGCTCGGAGTTCGGCTTCCAGGGCCCCCCGACCTGGGCGACCCTGACGAAGTGGATCCACGACGAGCCGATGACGCCGACCTCGCCCGCCTTCCTGCTGCACCAGAAGGCCGAGGACGGCAACGACAAGCTCGCGCGCGGCATGGCACCCCACCTGCCCGAACCGAGGACCTTCGAGGACTGGCACTGGGCGACCCAGCTCAACCAGGCCCGCGCGGTCGCCTTCGGCATCGAGCACTTCCGCTCCTGGTGGCCGCGGACGGCCGGGGCGGTCGTCTGGCAGCTCAACGACTGCTGGCCGGTCACCTCCTGGGCGGCCGTGGACGGCGACGAGCGGCCCAAGCCGCTGTGGTACGGGCTGCGCCACGCCTACGCGCCCCGGCTGCTGACCGTCCAGCCCCGCGACGGCCGGCCCGTCCTGATCGCGGTCAACGACCACGACGAGCCGTGGAGGGGCGAGCTGCTCCTGGAGCGGCAGACCTTCGCGGGCATCGCACTGCGGAGCGTTAAGCTTTCCCTCGACGTGCCGCCCCGCTCGGTCGCCCGTACCGAACTGGACACGTCACTGGTCAGCCCGGACGACGCACGCAGGGAGGTGCTGGTGGCCACCGCGCCGGACGCACGCGCCGTGCACCTCTTCGCCGAGGACGTGGAGCTGGACTACGACCCCGCGCCGCTCAAGGCCGAGGCCGTCGCCGTCCCCGGCGGCTACCGGGTGGACGTGAGGGCCTCGTCGTTCGCGCGCGACATCGCGATCCTGGCCGACCGGGTCGCCCCCGACGCGGTCGTGGACGAGATGCTGGTGTCCCTGCCGGCCGGGGAGAGCCGCTCCTTCACCGTGCGGACCGGCGCCGACATCGACCCCGCCGTGCTGACGGAGCCGCCGGTGCTGCGCTCCGCCAACGCCCTGAGCGCTCCGGTGGTGCGGTACTGAGTGGACGCTTCGGAAAACACCGGGACGGCGGGCGCCGGGTTCTCGGGAGCCGTCGGGCTTGTGCTCGCGCGTCCCGCGCGGCTGCTGGGCATCGAGCCGTTCTTCATGGAGTTCATCGCCGGTATCGAAGAACGGCTCGCCGAGCGCGGCCTGTCCCTCCTGCTGCACGTCGTGGCGGACCAGGACGCGGAGATCGCCGCCTACCGCCGGTGGGCGGAACGCGGGCTGGTCGAGGCGGTCGTGGTGGTCAACCGCACCGTCGACGACCGGCGGCTGCCGGTCCTGCGCGAACTGGGCCTGCCCGCCGTCCTGGCGGGTGCGGGCAGTGACGCCCCCGGAGGCGGGCCGGACGCGGGCGGCGGGGACACACCCATGCCCGCGGTCCGCACCGACGACGCGGGTCCGGTGCGCGAGGCGCTGGCGCACCTGCTCGACCTCGGCCACCGCCGTATCGCCCGGGTCAGCGGTCCGGCGGGACTGCTGCACACCCGTGCCCGCACCGAGGCGCTGGTCGAGGGGTGCCGGGAGGCCGGCGTCGAACCGGTGGTCGTCGAGGGCGACTACTCCGACGAGTCGGGGGCCAGGCTCACCGCGGAGCTGCTGCGCCGGCCGGAGCCGCCCACCGCGATCCTCTACGACAACGACGTGATGGCGGTCGCCGGGCTGGGCGCGGCCAAGGAGATGGGCGTCGCCGTCCCCGAGCGGCTCAGCCTGATCGCCTGGGACGACTCGACGATGTGCCGCCTGGCGTCGCCGCCGCTGACCACCATGAGCGTGGACGTGCACCAGTACGGCGTGCTGGTGGCCGAGTCGGTGCTGGAACTGGTCGACGGCCTCCCGGTCGCCGAGCGGTGGTCGCCCGCCGCCCGGTGCGTGCCCCGGGGCAGCACCGCGCGCTGCGCCGTCCCCTCCACCGCCTGACGCCGGGCCGCCCGGACGGTGCCGCGGGCAGCGAAGACCTCCGGGGAGGAGACCCGTGGCACGGGCCTCCTCCCCGGAGGTTCTTCCGGATCCGGACGCGGCCGGCGGCGCGGTCAGCGGCCGCCGTGGTGCTTCTTGCCGTGGTCCTTCTTGTCGTAGTGCTTCTTCCCGTGGTGCTTCTTGCCGTGGTCCTTCTTGGCCTGGAACTGGTTCCCGTTGATGCAGGTGTTGCCGAAGGCCGGGTTCAGCAGGCCACCGAGGTTGACCGTGTTGCCACAGGCGTTGACCGGGATGTGGACCGGCACCTGGACGACGTTGCCGGAGATGACGCCCGGGGAGCCGATGGCGGCGCCCTGCGCCCCGGCGTCGGCGGCGGCGACTCCGGCGGAACCGGCCAGAGCGGCACCGGCGGCGGCCGTCACGGCGACAGCCTTGGCAATACGCGACATGAAGAGTCACTCCTTATAGCGAACAAACAGCCATCCGCCCGACTGGAGGCGGTGGTGCCGTGACCAACGCCCGACCGCCCCGGAGGTCACCGCGATTAGGCCGAATGGTGGTCAAAAGCCAGCCCCGAGCCAGTCCGGAGGCGGTCTGAGCGGCCCCGCCGCCGGGTGACGAGGCCGTTTCGCCGCAAGGCGCCCGGGTACCGGAACGCGGCCCGGGAACCGATCCAGGAGGTCTGATGAACGCACACAGCGAACCCCCCGTCCGCGTCGCGGTGATCACGGGCGCGGACTCGGGGATCGGCCGCGCCACCGCCGTACGCCTGGCCGAGCGGGGGATGGACGTCGGCATCACCTGGCACGAGGACGAGGAGGGCGCGCGGGAGACGGCCGAGGAGGTGCGCTCCCACGGACGCCGGGCCGCCGTCGAGCGGATGGACCTCACCGACCTGCCCACCGCGGTGGACGCGGTCGACCGCCTCGCCGACGAGCTCGGCAGGATCGACGTCCTGGTCAACAACGCCGGCACCGGCACCGCCACCCCCTTCCTCGACATCGGCCTCGACACCGTCCGGCAGGTCCTCGACGTCGACCTCGTCGGCCCCTTCCTGTGCGGGCAGCGCGCCGCCCGCCGCATGATCCGGCAGGGCGGCGGCGGCAGGATCGTCAACATCACCAGCGTCCACGAGCACCAGCCGCGGGTGGGGGCCGCGCCCTACTGCGCGGCCAAGGGCGGACTCGGCCTGCTCACCCAGGTCATGGCCCTGGAACTGGCCGCCGACGGGATCACCGTCAACGCCGTCGCACCCGGCGAGATCGCCACGCCGATGACCGGCCAGGAGGACACCGACGTGACCACCGAGAAGCGGCCCGGCATCCCCGCGGGGCGGCCCGGCGACGCCCGCGAGGTGGCGGCCGTGGTCGCCTTCCTCGCCGGGCCGGACGCCGCCTACGTCACCGGCGCGTCCTGGGCGGTCGACGGCGGCATGCTGCGGATGGGCCCGCAGGCCGGCTCCCACCTGGAGAGCGACTCCTGGCGCCGCCCCTGAACTGCCCCCGCCGGGGACGGCCGTTGCTCCGATTGGTGGACGCCGGTTTCCCACCGGCGCCGCGAGAGGGCAGCATCGGTCTCGCGGAAGGGAGCCGCGGCAGCCCGGAGGAGACGGCCCGACAAGACGGCCCGGACGAGAGACGGTGTGGTGATCGGCCGTGACGGAGACCGAGCGCGTGCCGCAGGGCGCGCCCTGCTGGGTCACCCTGCTGGCTCCCAACCTGGAGGCCGCGCAGAACTTCTACGGCGAACTCTTCGGCTGGCGGTACCGGCCGGGCTCGCAGCGGCTCGGCCACTACGTGGTCGCGCTGGCCGGTGACGTCCCGGTCGCCGGACTGGGCGAGGCCAAGGACAGCCTGCGCACCCTCACCGCCTGGACCGCGTACTTCGCCTCCGACAGCGTCGACGTAGCGGCCGGACGGGTGCGCGAACGCGGGGCGACCGTCGCCGTGGGACCGGTGCGGTTCGCCTCCGGCCGGGTGGCGTGGGCGGCCGATCCGGCGGGGGCGGTCTTCGGGATCTGGGAGGGCGGGATCTACCCGGAGTGGCAGGCCGGGAGCAGGGTCAACGCCCCCTCCTGGCTGGAGCTGCTGACCCGCGACGCCTTCGCCGCCGCGCTCTTCTACGGTGAGGTGTTCGGCTGGGACAAGGGGGACCCCGAGCGCTACGACATCCGCTACGAGCACGACCGGGTGATCCTGCGCATCGACAAGCGCACCGTGGCGGGGCTGAGCGGCGGAGCGGTGGAGGACGCGCCCGATCCGCGGGTGCGGCCGCACTGGCACGTCCACTTCCGCGTCGAGGACGTGGACGCGGCGGCGGTGAAGGCGGAGGCGCTGGGAGCCGAGGTGGTCTCCGCCCCGGCCGACACCCCCTCGGGGCGGCAGGCGGTCGTCCGGGACCCGCAGGGCGCCCTGTTCTCGGTCGAGAACCGGGCGCCCTGAGCCCGCGGGGCACGGCGGGCACGAGGGGTACGGCGGGGACACGGCGGACACGGCGGGTACACGGGGGTGCGCCTCGTGGGCCGGAGCGGTACGAGGAGCGGGGTGTGCGGGTCAGCCGCCCTCCCCGCCGGAGCCGCCCGCCTCCTCGTCGAGGGCGAGCAGCCCCTGCCCGACCACGGCGTCCAGCGACAGGGTGCGGTAGCCGACCGTGTCGAACAGGACGGTGATCCGGTCCTCCTCCTCGCTCATCACCAGGCCCTCGCCCCACTCGCGGTGGCGCACCCGCGCCCCGGTGCGGAACCGGCCCGCGTCCGGTCGCGGTCCCTCCTCGACACGGGGCACGGGCCGGTCGGGCAGGCCGCGCGCCCCCCGCTCCTCGTACCGCTCCGGCTCGCGGCCTTCCCCGTCCCGCGCCCGGTTCCGTTCCTCCTCCGCCGCCAGGCAGTTGTCGCAGTTGCCGCAGGGCGGTTCGTACTCCTCGCCGAAGTAGCCCAGCAGGAAACGGCGGCGGCAGCCGGTGGTCTCGGCGTAGCCGCGCATCATCTCCACCCTCGACCGCTCCAGCCTGTGCCGCGCCTCGGCCAGCTCCGCCGCGCGGTCGGCGGCCTCCTCGGGGTCGGCGTCCCCGGTCGGCACCAGCTCGCCGTCCGGGGTGACGGCCACCGCCCCGGCCTCCTCCAGGAGGTTGACGGCGGCGGTGAGCCGGCTGGCGGACAGCCCGGTCCGCTCGCGCACCCGCGCCGCGGGCAGCGGGGCGCCGCGGCCGCGCACCGCCTCGGCCACGTCGGCCAGTGTCCCGGTGTCGGGGCGCCCGGAGGAGAAGAACTTCTGCAGCCCCAGGTCCTCGGACCGGTAGTGCAGTACGGCCGACGCCGGGGCGCCGTCGCGGCCGGCCCGGCCGATCTCCTGGTAGTAGGCGTCCGGCGAGCCGGGCACGGAGGCGTGCAGCACGAACCGCACGTCCGGCTTGTCGATGCCCATGCCGAAGGCGGAGGTGGCCACCACCACGTCCAGCCCGCCGTCGAGGAACGCCTCGTGGGCGCGGGAGCGCTCGGCCGAGCGCAGGCCCGCGTGGTAGGCGAGGGCCGACAGGCCGAGCTCCGCCAGCTGCTCCGCGTACTCCTCCGCCTCCCTGCGCGTGGCGGTGTAGACGATGCCGGGCTTGGCCTCGGTGGCGGCCCGCTCGACCACGGCCCGGCGCTTGTCCGCCTCCTCCAGGAAACCGCGCACCTCCAGGCGGAGGTTGGGGCGGTCGAAGCCGGCGATGATCCGGGCGGGACGCTCCATGCCCAGGCGCTCGACGATCTCCTCGCGCACGGGAGGGGCGGCCGTGGCGGTCAGGGCGAGGACGGTGGGACGGCCCAGCCTGCGTGCCACGTGCCCCAGGCGGAGGTAGTCCGGGCGGAAGTCGTGGCCCCAGGAGGAGACGCACTGGGCCTCGTCGACCACGAAGAGCGAGGGCCCGGTCCGTGCCAGCCTCTCCACCACCTCGTCCTTGGCGAGCTGCTCGGGGGAGAGGAGCAGGTACTCCGCGTCCCCCTCGCGCACGGCCCGCCAGGCCTCGGCGGTCTCACCGGCGCCCTGGGCGGAGTTGACCGCGACGGCCTTCGGCGCTTCGGGCCCCCCGCCCTCCGACAGCCCCTCGATCTGGTCCCGCTGGAGCGCGATGAGGGGGGAGACCACCACGGTGGGGCCGGGCAGCAGCACCGCGGGCACCTGGTAGACGGCGGACTTCCCCGCACCGGTGGGCATCACCACCAGTGTGTCCCGGCCGTGCAGCACCTGCTCCATGGCCTCGGCCTGGCCGGGGCGCAGTTCGCTCCAGCCGAAGACCTCCGCGGCGACACGCCCCAGCCGGGCCCGGTCACGGCCGTCCGGGGAGGGGCTCCCGCGGCCGGCCCCGGTGGCGTCGTGCACGGCGTGCTCTCCTCTCGTACGCGCGGTGCGGGTGCGCGGGCCGCCGCGGCGGCGGGCGCACCGGCGGCTCAGCGGGAGGCCTCGGCCAGCGCCCCGGCCCCGCGTTCCGCGCCGGGTTCCAGGTGGTACACCGCGAAGGCGCGCCGGATGACCGGCTGGGCGACGTTGCGCACCCGCACTCCGCCGCTGGTCATACCGTGTTCGGTGCCCGCGTGGGCGTGCCCGTGGACGGCCAGGTCGGCGCCCGCCGCGTCCACCGCCTCGGCCAGCAGGTAGCTGCCCAGGAAGGGATAGATCTCCAGCGGCTCGCCGGCGAGGGTGTCGGGCACGGGGGAGAAGTGCGTCAGGGCGATCCGTACGGCGCACCCGCGCCGGTCCAGCTCCTCCAGCGAGGCCCGCAGACCGTCAGCGCAGCGGCGGGTGTAGCGGATGAACTCCTTCATGATCGGCTCGCCGAACTCGCCGCCGCTGCGCCCGGCGAACCCTCCGCCGAACCCCTTGGTCCCCGCGACGCCGACACGGGTGCCGTTCACGTCCAGGACGGTCCCCTCGCCCTCCAGGACGGTCACGCCCGCGTCCCGCAGCACCGCGGTGACCTCCTCCGGGCGCTCGTCCTGGTGGTCGTGGTTGCCCAGCACCGCGATCACCGGCACCCGCAGGCCCGCGACCTCCTCGGCGACGACCCGCATCTCCTCGGGCGTGCCGTGGCGGGTCAGGTCCCCGGCGAGCAGCAGGAGGTCGGCGCAGTCGGGCAGGGTCTCGAAGGCGGGGCGCAGCACCCCCCTGCTGTCCGGCCCCATGTGGATGTCTCCGACGGCTGCGATGCGGATCATGCCAGCTCCTCGGGGCGGTCGGGGGCGGTGGGGTCGGCCACGACGATGTCGGTCCGTACCGGTGTGCCGCCCAGCTCCTCCTCCGCGACGCGCACGACGGTGTCGCGGCACTCGGCGGTGGGGACGGTGCCGCTGACGACCACCGTGCCGCCGCGGGACTCGATGCGCATGCCGAGTTCGGCGACCTCCTCGCGGACGAGCCTCTCCTGCAGGTGGGCGATGCGGTACTCGGTGTTGTCCGCGCCGCTCGCCCGGTCCCCCCGGCCGGTGTCGGGTCCCGTCATGGCGTTCCTCCGCGGTCGTCGTCCTGCGGCGAGATGACCTGCAGGCGTTCCAGCAGGTAGAGAAAGGCGTCCGGCATCGGCGCCGAACCGCACTCGCGCCGCACCCGGGACCAGTCGACCTTCTCCCGGAGGGCCCGCGCGATCGGCAGCACGGCGCCGAAGTCGCAGTGGTGCTCGGTGAAGGCGTTCAGCAGGCTGGCGAGCAGGTCGGTCACCGACAGCACGGGCATGCGGACCGACTCCACGGGCAGTTCCTCGGCCCGCCCCAGCAGTTCGCGGGTCACCGGCTGCCGCGCCAGCTCGAAGATCAGGTCGATGTCCTGGCCCATGCACCGGGCCTTGAGCAGCCAGTCCTCCGGTGGGGTGTACACCTCCAGCCCGGCGTCGCGGAGCGTGGCGGCCACCGTGTCGGCGTCCTCGGGGAGGATGCAGAAGTCGGCGTCGTGCTGGAGGTTCCCCGGGCCGCCGTGGGCGTAGACGGCGACACTGCCCGCCAGGGCGAAGGGGTACCCGGCGCCCTTCAGCAGGGAGGCCACCTGCTTGGTGGCCTCCAGAATGGCCTGGGTGAGGTTCGGGGGCAGCTCCTCGAGCCCCTCGTCGGTCTCCCGGCGGTCCTGCCCGCCGCCGGTCCCGGTGGCCGGGCGCGGGGCGGCCGGCGCATTCCGCTCGGCCGGTGCCGCCTCGCCCGGATGCTCGGTCACAGTCACTCCGCTCTCCAGGTCGTCTCGTCGTTCCCCACCGCCGGTACACCGTGCCGCCGCCCTGGCGGACCACCGGGGGGCCGCGGTCGGCGGGCGCGGGGTGCCGGCCCGGCCTCCTCGGTCGTAAGGCCGACCGGGCCGGAGGCTTCCACGAGAGCACCGGTACCCGCCGTCGTCCGTTCGATACCGGCCGATACCGGGCGCACCGGAGCGGAGAGGCGGGCACGCGGACCGGACAGGCAGGCGGCCCGCCGCGGGGGCGGGCCGGCTGCGGGCGGTGCGCGGAGTCCGGACCGGACTCCGCGCACCGCCGTGTGTCAGCAGGCGGTCGGGGCAGGGGGCGTCACGCGCCGTCCTCGCCGCCGGTCTCGCACTTCTTCCAGGCGAGTTGGTAGGTGGTGTTGACGGCGCCGTCGGTGGAGTCCATGGCGATGAAGCTCGTGGTCTCCGCGGTGTTCGAGGTGCCGCCGCTGACCCGCAGTTCGGTGTTGATGTTGAAGTTGCGGATCTCGCCGCACGGAGCCCACACCAGGGCGCCGAGCTCGGTGACGTCGTTCGCCTGCCAGTTGTCGTCGAACGGGCCGTTGAAGCGGTGTATGCCCTCGTTCGTCTCGGCCTGGCCCTGGAAGTAGTAGTGCGCCTTCTGGGTGGCGGTGGCGCCGTCCTCCAGGTAGGCGTAGCCGCGGTAGTTCACGCTGGCGATCGCGTAGGTGAAGCCCTGCGGGACGCGTACGGCCAGGTTGAGCTGGCAGTTCTTCCGGAAATCGGTCGGTCTGGCTCCGACGCCGACCTGGGCGAGGTAGTCGCTGTAGGTCACGGTGAAGGCGGTGTTGTCGGGGGAGACGGCCACGGCGGCCGTCCCCAGCGGACACCCCGAGCCGTTGACCGTGACGACGTCGATCACCATCTTGTCGGTCGGCGCGTCCTCGAACGACGGGTTCGGGGCGACGATGCTCGAAGAGAGCGACGAGGCGAATAACGCCGCGATCGCACCGCCCACGGCAAGTGCTCCGGACATGGTTCTCCAATCAAGCGTTGTGGGGCGCGACGGGAAAGGAAAACCCGACGCGTTTGCCGAATGGAACTGACCGATTCGCGTGACCGCGTGACCGGTACGCACCGCGGGCAGGACGCGCGTGAGAGCGCGTACGGTGCGGAAGGCGGGCAGGAGGAGGAACTCGGGGAACCCGGGGGAGCCCGGGGGAATCGGCCCCGCGGAGTCCCGTACGCCGGGCGCGGCGGATCCCGCGGGGACGGGGGCGCGGGCCCGTGCGGCCCGGCCCGCCGGCCCCGGGGCGGCGGACTTCCGGGCTTTACGGGATCCCCCTCCCTCCGGGGCTTCCGGCGCGGGTGGCCGCCTGCCGCCCGCTCCCGGCCACCCGCACCGGTGTGCCGGGAGCACGGCGTGCCCGGAGCGGAGCGCGACCGCTCCCGGAGAGCGCGCGCCCTCCCGCTCGCGGACGGGCCGGACGCGGCTACGCGTCGACCGCGGGGATCAGCCTTCGCACTTCTTCCAGGCGATCCGGTAGACGGTGTTGACGGCGCCGTCGGTGGAGTCCATGGCGATGAAGCTGGTCGTCTTGTCCGCGGACGCGCCGCCGTCCACCCGCAGTTCGGTGTTGATGTTGAAGTTGCGGACCACGCCGCAGGGCGCCCAGACCAGCTCGCCGACCTCGGCCCTGTCGGTGGTCTGCCAGTTGTTGTCGTACGGACCGGAGATCCGGTGCGACGACGAGGTGTTCTCGGCCTGGCCCTGGAAGTAGTAGTGCGCCTTCTGGGTGGCGGTGGCGCCGTCCTCCAGGTAGGCGTAGCCGCGGTAGTCGACGCTGGCGATCGCGTAGGTGAAGCCGTGCGGGACGCGCACGTCCAGGTTGAGCTGGCAGTTCTTCCGGAAATCGGTCGGCTGCGTGCCCACGCCCGCCGCGGCGAGGTAGTCGCTGTAGGTCACGGTGAAGGCGGTGTTGTCGGGGGAGACGGCCACGGCCGCCGTCCCCGCCGGGCAACCCGAGCCGTTGACCGTGTTGATGCCGACCTGGATCTTCTCGTCGGGGACCGTGGAGGTCGGTTCCGCGGTGAGCGCGGCGCCGGAGAGGGTCGAGGCGATCAACGCCGCGACCGCTCCGCCGGCCAGGAGGACTCCGGACATGATTCTCCAATCGTTCGTCGTGGACGCGGGGGAAGGGGACGCTCCCGGCTCCGCCGGTCCACGGGAGTTGGGGTGTGCGGGGTGGTGCCATCCGGGCTCCCGGGCTCCTCGGCGGGCCGTACGCGCCGCGCCCGGTGCCCTGTGTCCGCGGGGGATGCGCGTTCGGCCGGATCGCGGCCGGATCGCGGCCGGAGCGGTCCGCGGCCCGCGCGGACGGTGCGAGTGGTCGGGGCGTGCGTCCGCGGTGAGGAAGGGCGGTGCGGCGCCGTACGACCGGGTGGTCGGCAGGCGCCCCTCTTCCGCCGGCTCGCGAACAGGAGGTGGGAGCGCTCCCAACATAGGGAGGGGCGTACGGCCGGGCAAGGGTGCGGACAACGGCCGGATAACAAGGCCGAAACAAAGCCCCGGTGCCCGATGCAGGGAATCGGTCTCACCGAACATCGCTTGTGGAAATTGTTCGGATTCCCCGGCGGACACTGGAACCGAGAACGCTTTCAGCGGTTTTCCGGTCCGATTTCACCGGGCCGGCGAGGCGGGTGCGCCGATGTTGTCCGATACTTAGCGAACGGTGTACCGGAAGCGGCCCGGAGCGCTCTTTCCCGCCGAAGGGGCCGACAGGCCGCGCCCACGGATTCACGCCACGGGGGAATGCGGGGAACACCGGGGGAAGGGGGCGCGGGCGGGCGGACGGGAGGCGGATATCCGTGTTCCCCGCCCCGGCCGGCTTACGGGTGAATCCGCCGGGGGCTTCCGGATTTGCCGGTGGAACATGCTCGCCGGAGCGGTGCCCGGTGCGCGGAACGGAACCCCTTTCCAGGGGAGCGGTGTGCTCGCGGCGGCTCCGCGGGCCCGTGCCCCGCAGACCCGCGGGGGCGCCCCGCCCCCCTCCGGCGCGGCGCCAACTCCCTGTCATATGGCGGAAGTTTCGGGGAACACCCCATCTGACGGAGTCTCCCGCCGCCGACGGAGGTGCACGCAGATGGTCCGGTCCGACAGGTCCACGCCCTCCCCGAGGTGGATGGCCCCGCTCCTGCTGGTGGTCCTCGTGCTGGCCGGAGCGCTGCTGGCCGGTCAGCTCCGCATCCTGCCCGAACTGGGGAACCCGTTCGCCACCGAGACCGAGGACCGCACCGGCCCCGCGGTGCTGAAGTCCCTCAGGGACATGAGCCGCTACGAGGGCGCCTCCGGCACCTTCCAGGTCGTCGTCGACCTGGACAAGGACGCGAAGTTCCTGCCGGACGCGGTGCGCGGCAGCCGGACGCTGTTCGTCGGCACGGGCAGCGTCGGCGCGTACGTGGACCTGGGCGGTCTCGGCGAGGAGGCCGTCACGGTCACGGACGACCGCAGGGAGGCCACGGTACGGCTGCCGCACGCCAGGCTGGAGAAGCCCGCGCTGGACGCCGAGCGCTCGTACGCCGTCACCAAGGAGCGCGGCCTGCTCGACCGGCTCGGCGACGTCTTCTCCGACAACCCCGGCGACGAGCGGGAGGTCCACCTGTTGGCGGTCGAGCACATCGGCGAGGCCGCGAAGGAGAGCGGGCTGGCGAAGCGGGCCGAGGCGAACACCGAGGACATGCTGGAGAACCTGCTGCGCTCCCTGGGGTTCGAGCGGGTCTCGGTGACCTTCGGCGAGGAGGGCGGCGGGCGCGGCTGAGCGCGGGCGCCGGCGTGCTCCCCCCCGCTGCGGGGCCGGCGCGGGGCCGCGGCGGAGGTCCGTCGCGGGACTCGTCGCCGGGAGCGTCCCGGCCGGGGGCTTCCTCCGTTCCCTCCCGGACGCGGCCCCGCTATCGTACCGACCGGCTGGTAGGCAGCCCCCGCCCGGCCGACCGCCCGACGCCGCAGAAGCCGACCGGCCCGGCCCCGGCCGGGCCCCGCCGAGGAGGAACACGATGCCACGCGCCCTGGCCAACGGGATGGAACTGGAGTACGACACCTTCGGCGACCCGGACGGGCCGGTGCTGCTGCTCATCATGGGCCTGGGCGCCCAGATGACCGCCTGGCACCCGGAGTTCTGCCGCACGCTCGCCGACCGGGGCTTCCACGTCGTCCGCTACGACAACCGCGACTGCGGGCTGTCCACCTTCCTGGACGACTGCCCGCCCCCGGACATCAGAGCCGTCCTGGCCGGAGACACCTCCTCCGCCCCCTACCGCATCGCCGACATGGCCCGGGACGCCGCGGGCCTGCTCGACGCCCTGGGAGTCGACGCCGCGCACGTCGCGGGGGCCTCCATGGGCGGCATGATCGCCCAGCAGTTCGCGATCGACCACCCCTCGCGGGTGCGCTCGCTGTGCTCGATCATGTCCACAACCGGGGACCGCTCCGTCGGCCGGGGAACTCCCGCGGCGCTGGCCGCGCTGGCCGCGCCGCCGCCCCGCGACCGGCGGGAGGCGGGGGAGCGGGGCGTGCGCTCGTTCTCCGTCATCGGCTCGCCCGGATACCCGGTCGCCCCCGAGGAACTGCGCGAGCGTGCCGAGGCCGCCTACGACCGCTCCCCCCGGTCCGACGGTTTCGCGCGCCAGTACGCCGCGATCCTGGCCTCGCCCGACCGCACGCCGCATCTGCGGGCCGTCACCGCTCCGACGCTGGTCGTCCACGGCGCCGACGACCCCCTCATCGACCGCCGAGGCGGCGAGGCGACGGCCGCCGCGGTCCCCGGCGCCGAACTCCTGGTGGTCCCCGGCATGGGACACGACCTTCCCGAGCAGCTCTGGCCGCTCCTGGCCGACGCCATCGCACGCAACGCCGCCCGCGCGGACGTCCGCGTCAAAGCCCCCGCCGCCGCGCACGCCGCCTCCACCGCCTCCACCGCCTCCACCGCCTCCGCGGTCTCCCCGGGCGCGGGAGCGGACGGCGCGGGGCGCGGCGCCTGAAGGCCCTGCGAGGACCCCGGGGGGACCTCACGAAGGCCACGTCCGGACCCCCTCGGGACACCCGTGCCGTCCGGGCTTGACCCTGACACCGTGTGAGGCCCTGGAGTGGGAGGCGTCATGTTCACCATCGGAGACTTCGCCAGGCACGGCCGCGTGTCGGTCCGCATGCTGCGGCACTACGACGCGATCGGGCTGCTGCGCCCCGCCCGGACCGATCCGGTCAGCGGTTACCGCTTCTACGAGGCGGGCCAGCTCGCCCGGCTCAACCGCGTCATCGCGCTCAAGGACCTCGGCTTCACCCTCGAACAGGTGAGGTCGATCCTCGACGAGCGCTTGGGCACCGCGGAACTGAGCGGGATGCTCAGGATGCGTCGGGCGGAACTGGAGGACGCGGTGGCGGCCGCCACCGCACGGCTGGCCCGGGTCGAGGCGAGGCTCCGGACGATCGAGAGCGAGGGACGCATGCCCACCGAGGACATCGTGGTCAAGAGCATTCCGCCGGTGCGGGTGGCCGAGCTGACCGGCATCGCCGACGGCTTCGGGCCCGAGCACATCGGCCCGGTCATCCAGCCGCTGTACGACGAGCTGTGCCGCCGGCTGGAGCGGGCCGGGGTGGAACCGGCCGGGCCGGGCATCGCCCGGTACGAGGACGCCCCCGGCGGGGGCGGCGCGGTCGTCGTCCACGCCGGCATCACGGTCGCGGCCGGGGCCCGCGGGGGAGAGGACTTCGAGATCGTGGACCTGCCCGGAATCGAGCAGGCCGCCACCATCGTCCACCGCGGCCCCATGGACCGGATCATGCCCACCGCCCAGGCCCTGGCCCGCTGGATCGGCACCAGTGGCCACCGCTCGGCCGGCTATGCGCGGGAGCTGTACCTGGAGTGCCCGCAGGACAGGGAGAAGTGGGTGACCGAGCTCCAGGAGCCGATCACACCGGCCTGACCCCGTACGACGGCGGTGCCCGCTCCCGTCCCCGCCGCGGGGACGGGAGCGGGCACCGGCCCACCCGCGCGCCGGTCACGGCCAGGAGGACTCGCTGCGCGGCACCACGACCACCTCGGGCATCACGCTGCCCTCGGGGACCGACAGCGCGCACATGACCGCGTCCGCCACGATGTCGGGGCTCTGCAGCTTGGAGGTGTCGGCGTCGGGGAAGCGCTCCGTCACGAACGGGGTCTCCATGCCCCCCGCGATCACCCCGGTGATCCCGATGCCGATGCAGTCGCGCTGCGCCTCCTTGAAGAGGGTGTGGGTGAAGGCGCGCAGCCCCGACTTGCCGGCCGAGTACGGGCCGGCCTCGGTCCAGGTGCGGTTGGAGGCCGTGGAGAGGATGTTGACGATGTGTCCGCCGCCGCGTGCCACCATGCGCCGGTAGGTCTCCAGGCACATGTACATCGGGCCGAGCAGGTTGGTGGAGACCACCTTGGTGACCTCCTCGGCGGACAGGTGCTCGATCGGCTTGGAGACGTCCACCGCGGCGTTGTTGACCAGGATGTCCAGTGGCCAGGAGGCCTCGTCCAGCCCCCGGAAGGCCGCCTCGACCGCCTCCGGGTCGCGGACGTCCAGCTCCAGGAAGCGGACGTCCGCACCCTCCTCCTCGCTGAGCCGGGCGCAGAACTTCTCGCCCTCCTCGCGGCGTACGTCCACCACCCGCACGGCGGCCCCGGCCCGTGCGAGACGGCGGGTGATGGACGCGCCCAGACCGCGGGCGCCGCCCGTCACCAGCGCGTTCCTGCCCTCCAGATTCAGCCGTACCGCTCCGCCCACGGTGCTGCCTCCTCACTCGGCCGCTGCGGCCGCTGTGGCGTCCGCGCCGGAGTGCCCCCTGGGCGGTGCCCGAAACGGGCACCGCCGGGCGGTGGCGGGCGGGCGGTGCCCGTTTCACCCGGACGGAGCACCGCTGGACGGGGCGCCGCCGGGAGGGGCGCCGCGCCGTCGGCCGCGCGGCGGGGCGATGAGTTCCGCCCGTCCGGCCGGTCTGTCCCCGTGCCCCCCACGGCAGGGCGCCCCCACGGCAGGGCGCCCCCATGGCAGGAGGACCGGTCTTGGCAGCTCATGAGGAACCGCGACCGCCCGGCGGGGAGGCGGCCTCGCTCGTACTGGCCGCCGAAGGCCCGGTCATCCGCGCGGACATACCGCTGCTGTGCGAGCGGCTGCGCCGGGTACTGGAGCGCACCCGGGCGGACCCGGTCGTCGTGGACGCCGGGGAGTTCTGCGCGGCGGACATGGTCACCGTCGAGGCACTGGCCCGGATGCAGCTCACCGCCCGCCGCCTCGGCCGCCGGATACGGCTGGCCAACGCCGGCGGCGGGCTGCTGCGGCTCCTCGCCTGGACCGGGCTGGACGGGGAGCTGCTCACCGCCGGCGCGGGCACCGGCACGGCGCCGGACCGGGGGCGCTCAGCGGGGAGCCAGGCGCGGAGGCAGTCCGAACAGGGGGAACAGCCGCGCGGTGTCCAGGAAGGCGTTGAGCGCGGTGACCCGGCCGCCGGACACCTCGACGACCTGCAGCGCCCAGGGGGAGAAGCCGCCGTCCGGATCCGGCCGGTACTGCCCGAACGCCTGGCAGCCGTTCGCCGCGACCGGCACCAGGCGTGATCCCCGGCAGCCCGCGCCGTGCCCGCTGAGCCACGCCCGTATGTCGGCCTGGCCGCGCAGCCACAGCCCGTAGGGCGGCATCGACAGCGTCGCGTCGTCGTGCAGCACCGCGGTGAGGGCGTCGAGGTCGTAGGACTCGAAGGCGCTGACGTAGCGGGCGAGGAGCGCGCGCTGCTCCTCGCCCATCGACTCCGTGCTCCCGTCGGAGGTGATCTCACCGGAGGCGAGCGTGGCGCGGGCGCGCTGGAGCGCGCTGTTGACCGACGCGACCGTGGTGCCCAGCAGTTCGGCGACCTCGCTCGCCCGCCAGGCGAGCACCTCGCGCAGGATCAGCACCGCACGCTGCCGGGGCGCCAGATGCTGGAGGGCCGCGATGAAGGCCAGCCGGACCGACTCCCGCGCCACGGCCGTCTCGGCCGGATCGCCGCCGTCCGACAGGATCCGGCCGCTCGGCATCGGCTCTATCCAGGTGGCCTCCGGGAGGGCGGGCCCGGGCGGATTCTCCGCCCCCGAGGGGGACGACAGGTCCATGGGGCGGGCGCGCCGCCGGCTGCCTCCGAGCATGTCCAGGCACACGTTGGTGGCGATGCGGTACAGCCACGACCGCAGTGAGGAGCGGCCCTCGAAGCGGTCCAGGGCGCGCCAGGCGCGCACCATCGTCTCCTGTACGGCGTCCTCCGCCTCGAAGGCCGATCCCAGCATCCGGTAGCAGTAGCCCGTCAGCTCCACCCGGTGCCGTTCCAGCCGCAGCTCCGCCCGCTCCGGCTCCGCGGGCTCGCGCGCGGCCGCGCCCTTCGTACTGCTCGCCGTCGCGACGTCACTCATCGAGGCCCCCTGTGACCCTCGTCCGGCCCTCCGCCCGGCGGCAGGGGGCGCGGCACACTTCCGGACCGGCCAGCCGATTCCGGCCGACCGCTTCCCAGCAAACCACCGGCCACTGACAATCGCGCCCCGACGCGGCACGGGCACCGCCCCGACGCGACCCGGGTGCGCTCAGACCTCCGCCCGTTCGGCGTCGGGACTGCGGCGGCGACGGCGGCGGCGGGGCAGCCGGAAGCGCCGTTTGAACTCGTACAGCACCGGGTGCCTGTCCCGCTCCTCTCGGGTGTAGCGGTCCAGCTCCTCCGCAAGGCGCGTCGAGCGCTTCTCCACGTCCAGCTCGTCCAGCACCCGGTCGAACTCCGACAGCAGCGCCCCCAGCAGGTGCCACTGGCGCGGATGCTCCTGGACGCGGGCGAGCAGCAGGTGCGCGACCCGCTCGCGCCCGGCGCGCCCGGCCTCCATCTCGGCCGCCAGCCGGTCCTCCGCCTCCTCGGAACTGGCGCTGTCGGTGCTGGTGACCAGGACGGCGAAGCTCTGCACCGCCCTTGCGACGTTGCCGAACAGCTCCTCCACGGCCTCGGCCACCTCGTGCGGGAACAGCGGCTCCTCCTCGCGGGCCCTGGCCAGGTCGGTGAGGGTCCGCGACATCGCGCGCATCACGGTGGTGCAGATCTCCAGGGTGTCCAGGCCCGTCCGCAGCACGACCCGGGACAGCAGCGCCTCCTTGACCCGGGGGTTCAGGCGCAGGCTCTCCTCGGCCTGTACGAGCGCGGCGTCGACCTGCGTGATGTCGTTGTCCAGCCGCCGGGCCTCGTGGAGCCGGGCGGCCGCCCGGTGCACCGGCGTGGGGACGCCCAGTTGCTCGCCCATGAGCAGCAGCAGCCGCCGCATCCGGTCGGCCAGGTCCACCAGCGCCTCCTCGGCGGGCTGCACCCACACCGGAGGCACGAACAGGAAGTTGAACAGCAGGCCGACCGCGGCGCCGATCAGGGTCTCCAGCACCCGGCTCAGGGCCAGGTCCGTGGCGTGGGACACCCCCAGCACCAGCATGGCGCTGATCGCCACCTCGGGGATGAAGTCGCCGGCCCGCACCAGGTGCCCGACGGCCAGGGAGGTGAGGATGAGCAGGCCCAGACTCCACCAGCTCAGGCCCACCAGGGCGCTGAAACCGACGGCGACCGTGACCCCGGCCACCACGGCGTTGACCCGGGTGATGCCGCTGGTGATCGTGGCGTAGAGGGTGACCTGGACGACCAGCAGCGCGGTCAGCGGGGCCAGCAGCGGGGCCCGGGCGTCGGTCAGCCAGAGGGCGGCGGCGTAGGCGAGCGTCGCGGCCGCCGTGGAGCGGAGGGCCTGGACGACCACCGGCTCCCTGCGCCGCCGCACCAGCTCGATCACGGGTTCGGGAACTTCAGGCACACTACGGCCCTTCCCGTCCGTGGAAGATCGATACCGGTCGTCCTCCCACCGCCCCACGCTGCCGTCCTCCCGCCGTCCCGCCCGGCCGTCCTCCCGCCGTCCCGCCCGGCCGTCCTCCCGCGGCTCCTCGCCCAGCTCCGTCCGCCGCAGAGCCCGACCGCGCCCCGGCCGTCCGCCCCACCCCGGCGGAGTACGCCCGTCCGTCCGGCGGCGCGGAATGTCTGGGAAGGCGGGAACCGGGTAGTCGGCAGTGCCGCGTACCGGGCGTACGCGGGCGCACGGCGCCGGTACGGGCGGAGCGGGACGCGGGAGGACGGCCGGGCGAGGAGGCGGTGAAGGGCAGTGGGACCACCAGGGACGGCGGGGCGATGAGCGAGGCCGACCGGACACGGGAGCCCGGCGTCCTGCGCGCGGTCTTCGACGGCCTGGGCGCGGGCATCTACGCCACGGACTCCACGGGCCGCCTGATCGCCGCCAACCCCCGGGCCGAGCGGATGGTGGCGCGGCCGTCGGCGGAGATGCTGGGCCATGACATGCACGATCTGCTGCACCGCGACGCGGACGGGGCGGAGATCCCCCGGGAGGACTGCCGGATGCTCGCGGTCCTCGCCGACGGCCGTCCGCGCGAGGGGGGCGACGAGTACCTGCTGCGGGGCGACGGCACCACCCTCCCGGTCATCTGGTCGGCCGCCCCGCTGGAGCTGCCGGGGGAGCCGGCCGGCCTGGTCCTGGCCTTCCACGACTTCAGCGTGCGCAGGGCCGCCGAGCGGCAGACGGCCGCCTACCTGGAGGCGCTGGAGGCCCTGACCACCAGGCTGACACTGGTGTCGGAGGTCTCCTCCGTCCTCATCTCCAGCCTGGACGTCCCCCGGGTGCTCCGGAAGCTGGGCCGGATGCTGGTGCCCGGCCTGGCCGACTGGACGGCGGTGGACATGCTCACCGAGCAGCCGGACGAGGTACGGCGCATCGCCGTGCACAGCGGGGCGGACCCGGCGGCGGCCGGGGAACTGGAGGGAGTCCTGCCGCCGCTGTCGGAGTCCGCGGGAGCGGGCCTGGTACGCGCCCTGCGCGGCGCCGAGACGGTCCTGCTGGACGCCCGGGACCTCGCGCGCGAACCCGACGCACCGCTCATCGCGGCCCACCGCAGACTGTTCGAACGGCTCGGCGGGCACAGCGCCGTGGTGGTGCCGCTGCACAGCCGCCGACGGGTCTTCGGCGCCTTCACCGCGGCGCGCACCGGCGACTCGCCCCCGTACACCGACGACGAGGTGATGGTGCTCGCGGACATCGGCCGCCGGGCCGGGCTGGCCGTGGACAACGCCCGCCTCTTCGACCAGCAGAGGCACGTCGCCGAGAGCATGCAGCGCCAGCTGCTGACCCCGCTGCCCCAGGTCGACCACCTGCTGATGGCCGCCCGCTACCGGCCCGCCCAGGTGGCGGCCGAGATCGGCGGGGACTGGTACGACGCCTTCCTGCTGGAGGACGGGGTCACCACGATGGTCATCGGGGACGTGGTGGGCCACGACCTCCAGGCCGCCGCCCACATGGCCGAGGTCCGCAACATGCTGCGCGCCCTGGCCTGGGACCGCAGGGAGCCGCCCAGCGTGATCATGCGCCGTCTGGACGAGGCGATGACCAACACCAGCGACGCGCCCATGGCCACCGTCGTCTTCGCCCGGATCGAGGGCCGTGAGGGCGGGCCCTGGCGGCTGCACTGGGTCAACGCCGGGCACCCCCCGCCGCTGCTGGTCGCACCGGACGGCGGCACCCGCTTCCTGGAGGCCGGCCACGGCCCCCTGCTGGGCATGAGCGCGACCCTGAACCTGGGGCTGCACTGGTCCGACGCCTACGAGGACCTGCCGCCGGAGGCGACGGTGGTTTTCTACACCGACGGCCTGGTGGAGAGCCGCTCCAGGCCGATCGACACCGGCATGGAGCTGCTGTGCCGCCACGCCTCCGCCCTGGCCCGTCACGGCCTGGAGGAGTTCTGCGACGAACTGCTGGAGCGCATGGCCCCCCGCGGCGACGACGTCGCCCTGCTGGCCCTGCGGCTGCCGCGGTACGGGGAGGGGGCTCCCGGCGACCGCACCCCGCCGCCGTCGCGCGGCGAACCGGTGCGCAGCCCGGCGGACCCGTCCAGGTCGGCCCCGGGGGCCGAGGCGCTGGACGCGGACGAGGTCTTCGCCCAGGCGCCCCGCGGCCCCGACCGGCCGCCGCTGCCCTGAGACCCCGGTCCCGCGACCGTGCGGGAGGCCGGGGCGCGGGGCACCCGGACGCGGGGCCCGTCGCCCTCCGCCGCCCCTCCCCCGGGGGGAAGACGCCCCGGGTGCGCATTCCCGCCGCCTTCCCGGGGTACCGCGTGGCACGGCCGCACGGCAGGCACGCACGGCACGCACGGCACGCACGGCACGCACGGCACGGAGCAGGCAGGGAAAGGACGCGCATGGACCGGATCGCCGACATCTGGGGACCCCGCACACCGCACGCCAGGGGAACGGTGTGGCCCGCCCGGGTCGACCGCCATCTGGAGGAGGGGGTGGCAGAGGAGGACGTCGAGCGCTGGGTGCGCTCCGCCTGCGTGCTGTGCAGCAACGGCTGCGGCTGCGAGATCGCCGTCCGGGACGGGCGCATGGTCGGGGTGCGCGGAGTGGCCACGGACGTGGTCAACCACGGGCGGCTCGGCCCCAAGGGCCTGTACGGGAGCTGGGCCTGGGCCAACGGCGCCGACCGGCTCACCCGTCCCCTGGTCCGCGAGAACGGCCGCCTGACCGAGACCGACTGGGAGACCGCGATGGGCCGGATCGCCGAGGTCTCCCGGCGGCTGCTGGCGGAGAAGGGCCCCCTGTCCCACGGCTTCTACACCTCCGGCCAGCTCTTCCTGGAGGAGTACTACACCCTGGCCGTGATCGGGAAGGCCGGCCTGGGCACCCCGCACATGGACGGCAACACCCGGCTGTGCACGGCCACCAGCGCCGCCGCCTTCAAGGAGTCGTTCGGCACCGACGGGCAGCCCGGCTCCTACACCGACATCGAGCACTGCGACGCGATCTTCCTGTTCGGCCACAACATGCCCGAGACCCAGACGGTGCTGTGGACGCGCGTACTGGACCGCACCCGCGCCGACGACCCGCCGAGGGTGGTGTGCGTCGACCCGCGCCGGACCAAGGTCGCGGAGGAGGCCGAACGCACCGGCGGCGTCCACCTCGCGCCCCGGGTCGGCACCAACACGGCCCTGATGAACGGCCTGACCCGGGAACTCTTCGCAGGCGGCTGGGTGGACGAGGAGTGGGTGGGGCGCCACACCCTGGGCGTGGAGGAGCTGCGAGAGACGGTGGAGCCCTGCACCCCCGAGGAGACCGCCCGGATCTGCGGCGTGGACGCCGGCGACGTACGGCGCGCGGCACGGATCTTCGGGGAGAGCGAGCGGGTGCTGTCCACCGTGCTGCAGGGCTTCTACCAGTCGCACCAGGCCACCGCCGCCGCCGTGGCCGTGCACAACCTGCATCTGCTGCGCGGCATGATCGGCCGCCCGGGCGCCGGGGTGCTCCAGATGAACGGCCAGCCCACCGCGCAGAACACCCGCGAGTGCGGCGCCGACGGCGACCTGCCCGGCTTCCGCAACTGGAGCAACCCCGCGCACGTCCGCGAACTGGCCGAGCTGTGGAACGTCGACGAGCTGACGATCCCGCACTGGGCTCCGCCCACCCACGCCATGCAGATCTTCCGCTACGCCGAACAGGGCTCGGTCGGGCTGCTGTGGATCTCCGCGACCAACCCGGTCGTCTCCATGCCCGAGTCGTCCCGCATCCGGAGGATCCTCGGCGGCGACCAGTGCTTCACGGTCGTCCAGGACCTCTTCCTCACCGAGACCGCCGAGCTGGCCGACGTGGTGCTGCCCGCGGCCGGCTGGGGCGAGAAGACCGGCTGCCACACCAACGCGGGCCGCGTCGTGCACCTGTCCGAGAAGGCCGTCGAACCGCCCGGCGAGGCCAGGAGCGACCTGGACATCTTCCTGATGTACGCCGACGCCATGGACTTCCGCGACAGGGACGGCGCGCCGCTGGTCAAGTGGCGCACCCCCGAGGAGGCCTTCGACGCCTGGCGCGAGTGCAGCCGCGGCCGCCCCTGCGACTACAGCGGCCTGTCCTACGACAGGCTGCGCGGCCCAACCGGCATCCCCTGGCCCTGCACCGAGCAGCACCCCGAGGGCACCGACCGGCTCTACGCGGACGGCGTGTTCAACACCGACCCCGAGTACTGCGAGACCTACGGCCACGACCTGCTCACCGGCGGCACGGTGACCCCCGTCGAGTACCGGGCCAAGGCCCCGGCCGGGCGAGCCCACCTCAAGGGCGCGGCCTACGTGCCGCCCCACGAGGAGCCCGGGGATGAGTACCCGCTGCTGTACACCACCGGGCGCACCGTCTACCACTTCCACACCCGTACCAAGACCGGCCGCTCCCGCGAGCTGAACCGGGCCGCGCCCGACGCCTGGGTGGAGCTGTCCGTCCCCGACGCGCGGCGGCTGGGGATCGCGGAGGGCGACCGGGTGCGGGTGGAGTCGCCGCGCGGAGCGATCGAGGTACGCGCCCGGATCGGGCACGTGAGGGAGGGCGCGGTGTTCGCGCCCTTCCACTACGGCCGCTGGGACCCGGACGAGGTGGCGGCCGACGGCGCGCCCCGGCAGGCCAACGAACTGACCATGACCATCTGGGACCCGGTGTCCAAGCAGCCGTACTTCAAGACGGCCGCCTGCCGTGTGGTGAAGGTCGCAGACGGCGACGGCCCCGCACCCGCGCCCACCACGACCGCCTCCGAGCCGGCCGGCGGTTCCGTACCGCCGACCCGGGGCGGGCCGGAGGCGGACACCTCCGCCGAGCCCACCGCCACCCCCGACTATCCGTGCGATCCCGCCGTCACCCACGAGGCACCCGGCCACATCGCCGAGGTCGCCGCACCGGGGAGGTCCTGATGCCCCATCTGGCCGTCTACGTCGGTCTGCTCCACCACAGCGAGCAGACTCTGGCCGAGGCCCTGCGCACGGTGGGGGAGGGGCATGCCGCGGAGGGCGATGTCTACCACACCTGCGACACCCTGGCGAAGATGAGCGAGGAGCACGTCCGCCGCCTGGCGCCCATCGCCCGCCGCTACGGCGAGCAGGCCGCCGGCGAGGACGTCGAGGAGCCCGAGCGGCTGCACGCCGACGGGCTCGCCGGGGTCCGCGAGGGGCCCGTCGGGCTGCTGCGCGACCTCCAGGACCTGTACGTGCTGGGCACACTCGTCCAGACGACCTGGACCGCCGTCGCCCAGGCGGCCCAGGGAGCGCGCGACCGCGAGCTGCTGGAACTCGCCCACGCCTGCGAGGGGGAGACGGGCCGCCAGCTGTCCTGGCTCAACACCCGGCTGAAGGCGGCGGCCCCGCAGGCGCTGCTGGCCGCGACCTGACACCGGGCGGGCCGGGGAGCCGCCTCCGCCGGACCCCGCCGGACCCCGCCGGACATCGGAGGGCCTCGCCGGACCTCCGCCGCGCTAGCCGGCGGACCCGTTCCCCCTCCCCGGGGTGGATTCCGGTGAGGAGGAACGGAGTTCGCGGCCGAGCGCGGCCCGTGCCGCGGCGATGTACGCCGAGGCGCGGGGCAGTTCGCGGAAGGCCCCGGCCATGGTCTCCAGCACCGCGGACAGGGCCTGGACGGGAAGGTTCCGGGCGGCCATGATCCGGCCCGTCCACACGGTGAAGCCCTCGAACAGCCCCGGGTCGTCGACGTAGAGCGCGGCCACCAGGTACTCCACGACGCGGTGGAGGTCCTCCGCGGTGTACTCCCGCCGGCGTCCGGTGCACTCCCGCGACCGCGGGAACCGTTCGGGCAGCACCGCCATGACCTCGTCGACGAGCCTCCGGCTGGCCTCCTCGACCAGGGCGTGCTCGCGGTCGGCCAGGTGCGGCAGCGCCTCCTCGGCGGTCTGGGGGAGCACGGACGGCGGCGCGATGCCCGCCGCGAGACGCTCGGCCGCGCCGCGGGCGCTGCCGGCCCAGGCGTCGGCGCCCAGCAGACGGGCGTAGCGGCCGCCCGGGCCGAACCCGGCGCCTCCCGCCAGCACGGGCACTCCGGCGCCCCGGCAGGCGGTGACGGCCGCGTGGGCGACGGGCAGCCGCACGGGCAGGGAGCACGACAGGGCCACCGCGTCGGGGCCGGTGGAGTGCAGATGGGACACCAGCTGCCGGGTGGACACATGGGCCCCGAGGAAGTCCACGTGCCAGCCGCGCAGCCGCAGCACCTCCGCGACGAGCCGGGCGGGCAGCGTGTGCCACTCCCCGTCTGCGCAGGCCACGGTGACCCGGCCGAGCCGGGCGGGGACCCGGGCGGCCGGATGGGCGGCGACCGCGGTGACGGCGCGGTCGCTGACGGCGGTGGCCGCGTGCTCCTGGGCGACGGTGAGCCGGTTCTCCGCCCAGCGGACACCGACCCGCCGCTGCGCGGGCGCGATGACCTCCAGCAGGACGTCCTCGGGTGCCAAGCCGTGGTCCAGGGCCTCGTTGACCTGGGCGACGGCGGAGTGCTCGTCCGCGTTCTCCAGCGCCGCCCAGAAGCTCTCCGCCCGGCTCCTCAGGGGCTTCGCCCCCGGGCTCACCGCTCCTCCCCGGAGCGGACGGCCCCGCCCACCGCGCTCAGCGGGGTGCGGTGGGCCGCGGTGACGGCCACCAGCGCGATGTCGTCGTGCTCCCGGCCCGCCAGCCACTCGGAGGTGAGCATCCCGATGCGCTCGACGACGGCCTCGGCGTGCAGCCCCGCGCAGGAGGCCAGTGCCTCGGCCAGGCGCTCCTCCCCGAACATCTCGCCGTAGGGCCCGCCCCGGGCCTCGGTGACGCCGTCGGAGTACAGCAGGCAGGTCTCCCCGGGCAGGAGCACGGTGGAGCAGGTGGTCGCGGACGCCTCCGGCAGCACGCCGATCAGCGTGCCCGAGGTGCGGGCGGCCTCCACCGTCCCGTCGAGCCGCAGGAGCAGCGGTGGCGGGTGCCCGGCAGAGGTCAGGCGCAGGGCGACCCGGCCGGTGGCGGGGTCCGGGGCGCCGAACGAGGCGAGCACCAGGGTGACGAACCGGTCCTGGGGGCCCTTCATCAGTGCCCGGTTGAGCAGGTCCAGCAGCCGTACGTGGTCGGACTCGACCAGTCGCAGCGCCGTGAGCGTGTTGCGGATCTTCCCCGTCAGGACGGCCGCCTCCGGGCCCTTGCCGGCCACGTCGCCGAGCACGATGTCGGTGTCCCGGCCGGGCCCGTCGGCCGGGTGCACGTCGTAGAAGTCGCCGCCGATGCTCTGGGCGCTCTGGGCGGGGCGGTAGGCCCCGGCCAGCTCCACGCCCTCCGGGTGCGGCAGCGCGGGCGGCAGCAGTTCGCGCTGGAGCACGGCGACGGTGGCCACCTGCTCAGCGTAGAGCGCGGCGGCCGAGATCGCCGCACCGGCACGGGCGGCGAAGATCCGGGTCACGGCATCCTCGCCCGGGGCGGTGCCCCCGTCCGGGCCGGTGCCCCCGTCCGGGCCGGTGCCCCCGCCCGGAGCGGTGCCCCCGTCCGGGCCGGCGTCCTCGCCCCCGGCACGGCGCAGCAGCACCATCGCGCCGGCGATCCCGCCGCTGCCCGGCAGCGGGACGACCGTCAGCGAGGCCGGGCGGCCGAACCCGGAGGGCAGCAGCCACGCGGGGACCCGGCCCGGATCGACCGGGCGGACGGACACCGGGGGGAAGCCGGCCAGTGCCTCGGCCAGCCCCGGCATCTCCTCCGGGGACGCGGACAGGGTCTCCTCCTCCAGCCGTCCGTCGGAGACCGCCCGGGTCACCTCCGGGCGGCGGTCCCGCGACAGGCGGACCACGACGGCTGCGTCGGCGAGGTGGCCGGCCGCCAGCCGGGCGGTCGCCACCACACACCTGCGCGGGTTGAGCGACGCCTGGAGCCGGGCGGAGGCCCGGGCCAGGAACGCGGTGCTCTCCCGTTCCGAGCGCAGCGACCGCTCGGCGTCCTCCCGGCCGGTGACGTCCGACAGCCACCAGGCGGTGTGCCCGTCCGGCAGGGCAGCGGCGTACGCGGTGAAGGCGCGTCCCCGAAGGGACCCGTGCGCCGCGGCTGCCGTCGCAGCCCCGGCCGCCCCGCCCGCTTCCTCCGTCCCGGCCGCCTCGGCGTCCTGTCCGCGGTGTCCGCCGCGTACGGCGGCGACCAGCCAGCCGGGTGCCACGCCGTCGTCCAGCGGGACCCCGGGGAGGAGGCCGGGCAGCAGCACGCGCGCCGCGGCGTTCACCAGCGACACCCGCCCCAGCCGGTCCACCGCGACGAGCGGCGCCGGCGCCGACTCGACCGCCGGTCCGGCCGGAGCGCGGTGGTGCGGGGCGGCATGCCCGCCACCGCCGCCGGTCCGGGCGTGCGCGTCCCCGGAGACGTCTGGAGGGATGGGAGGGTTGCTCACAGAAGAACAGGGGCGCGGCACTCGCGGTGCTCCGCCCGGTCCCCCCTTCGACGGTCGGCACAGATGGACGGTTGCTCTATGCCAACGATCTCGCGGAGGGGGCGACAGGCGCAAACCCGCCCCACCGCGCCCCCGCCCGCGCGGCCCCCGCTCGCCCCCACCCGCCTCCCGCGCACCCGGGCCGGGCCCTCATCCCGGTTCCCGGGAGCGGGGGCCGCGGTCGGAGGCGGGCCACACGTAGGGCAGGTCCGCCGGCACGTCCGGGAACAGGGGCGCGTAGTGGTCGGGGTCCTTGCGGACCAGGGAGGAGCGGTGGCTGCGGTGGAAGGACGGCTCGCCCAGCCAGGGCGGCAGCTCGCCGGCCGCCTCCAGTTCCTCCTGGGGGCGGGGGACGGCGATGCCGGTGGCGTGCCGCAGATCGGTCAGCATCGTCGCCTCGCAGGTGTCGGCGCGTCCCGCCAGGCGCCAGTGGCGGCAGATCTCCATGCCGTAGCGGACCAGCGCCTCCTCGTACCCCGTCCACATGCGCACGGCCGGGTGCCGGGCCCAGCCGTAACCGGGCACGGTCAGGGCGCGCAGCACCTGCAGGGCCTCCACCCGCTGCTTCCCCAGCCTCCGGGCGTCGAGCACACGGGCGGTCCCGGCGAAGTCGGGGAGCGGCAGGAACGTCTGCACGGTGTCCCATCCATCCCTTCCGTCCCCCTCGGCGCGGACTGCGATCATCGCAGCCCGCGCCGAGGGCCGCAGTCCGGGTGCGGCCGACCGGGTGCACGGCCGGCCGCACCCGGGCCGCACCCGGACCGCGGCCGGGCCACCGCCGGATCAGCCCTCGCGGGCGTCCACGACGCGGCGGATCTTGCCCACCGAGCGCTCCAGGGTCTCCGGATCGACGACGTCGACGTCGACGGTGATGCCGACACCCTCCTTGACGTCCCGGGCGATGGCCGCCGCGGCGGCCGCGCGCCGCCCGGGCCCGGTGCCCGGGCGGGCCTCGACGCGCACGGTCATGTGGTCCATCCGGCCCCGGCGGGTGAGCCGTATCTGGAAGTGCGGGGCCACACCGGGGACCCGCAGCAGGATCTCCTCGATCTGGGTGGGGAAGACGTTGACGCCGCGCAGGATGATCATGTCGTCGCAGCGCCCGGTGACCTTCTGCATGCGGCGGAAGGCGGGGCGCGCGGTGCCCGGCAGCAGCCGCGTCAGATCACGGGTGCGGTAGCGGACGACCGGCAGGGCCTGCTTGGTCAGCGAGGTGAACACCAGCTCGCCCTCCTCGCCGTCGGGCAGCACCTCGCCGGTGACCGGGTCCACGACCTCCGGGTAGAAGTGGTCCTCCCAGATGTGCAGCCCGTCCTTGGTCTCCACGCACTCCTGCGCGACGCCGGGGCCCATCACCTCCGACAGCCCGTAGATGTCCACCGCGTGCAGCCCGGCGCGCTCCTCGATCTCACGGCGCATCCCCTCCGTCCACGGCTCGGCGCCGAAGATCCCGACCTCCAGGGAGGAGTCGCGCGGGTCGACGCCCTGGCGCTCGAACTCGTCGAGGAGGGCGAGCATGTAGGAGGGCGTGACCATGATGATCTCGGGCCGGAGGTCCAGGATCAGCCGCACCTGGCGGGCCGTCATCCCGCCGGAGGCCGGGATGACGGTGCAGCCCGCCCGCTCGGCCCCGTAGTGCGCGCCGAGCCCGCCGGTGAACAGGCCGTAGCCGTAGGCGATGTGCACCTTGTGCCCGGGGCGGCCGCCGGCGGCCCGGATGGAGCGGGCGACGACGTCCGCCCACACCTCCAGGTCGTCCTCGGTGTAGCCGACCACGGTGGGGCGTCCGGTGGTGCCGCTGGAGGCGTGCAGCCGGCGCACCCGCGACATCGGGACGGCGAACATGCCGTAGGGGTAGGTGTCGCGCAGATCGGCCTTGGTGGTGAAGGGGAAGCGCGCGAGATCCGCCAGGGAGCGGCAGTCCTCCGGGGTGACGCCCGCGTCCTCGAAGGCGCGCCGGTAGTGCTCCACGTTGTCGTACGCGTGCCGCAGGGTGGAGCGGAGCCGGTCGAGCTGGAGGGCGCGCAGCTCGTCGCGGTCCATCAGCTCGGCCGCGTCCGGCGCGGCGGGTGCGGGCGCCCGGCCCGGCCGAGGGGCCGCAGTAGCGGCCGGGGGCACGGTATCGGCCGGTCCGCCGCTCATGACGCCTCCTTCCCCGCCGGGGTGCCGCGTCCGCCCGTGCCGCGTTCGCCGACGGTGCGGCTGCGTCCGCGGAACTCGGCGATCACCCGGCCGTCCGCGTCCCGCAGGACGGTCACGTCGTAGACGCCGCTGCGGCCGAAGCGGGTGCGCTCCTCGGCGACGGCCAGCAGCACGTCGCCCTCGTGGGCGGGAGCGGTGAAGACGACGTCCGCGCCGGCCGCCACCGTCACCGGACCGTGGCTGTTGCAGGCGCAGGCGAACGCGGTGTCGGCGAGCGTGAACAGAAAGCCGCCGTGGGCGACGCCGTGGCCGTTGACCATGTCCGCGGTCACCGTCATCCGCACCGCCGCCGAGCCGTCCCCGGCCCGGAGCAGCTCCATGCCCAGGCCCCGGGAGGCCCGGTCGGCGGCGAACATCCGCTGGGCGGGGCCCTGTCCGGTCTCCGTGAGCTGTGTCATCCGCCTCCACCACTTCGGTCGTGGGCCGCCTGAGGACACCGCGGGGCGCCGTGGCCGGCCCGCGGCCCTTGAGCCCGACCGACCATTCGGTTAGCTTTGCGGCGACGCCAGGTAAACCGACATCCGGACCGCCTGTCAAGGGACGGGACGCCCGCCGGTACGGTCGCCCTGTTCCCTGCGCGCGTCCCGGCGCGGGTACGGCGCGTGTGCACGCACGCGCGGGCGCGGGGCACAGGACGCGGCGGGCACGGCGGCAGACGCAGCGGCAGACGCGACAGACACGAGGAGAGCTCATGGCAGCGGCACCGGGAACCGTCGGCGTGGTGGGCGGCGGGCGGATGGGCGCGGGCATCGCGCAGTCCTTCGCGACGGCCGGTTCGGCGGTGGTCGTCGTGGAGAGCGGGAAGGAGGCCGCCGCGGCGGCCCTGGAGCGCGTCGCCACCGGCCTGCGCCGGGCCGCCGAGCGCGGCAGGCTGGAGGAGCCGGCCGAGCGGGTCCTGGCGCGGGTCGCCACCGTCACCACCGTGGACGACCTGCCCGCAGACGCCGACCTGGTCGTCGAGGCCGTCCCGGAGGACCCGGCCCTCAAGGCCCGGCTGCTCGCCGCCGCGGAGAAGGCCGTGGGCGAGGCGACGGTGCTGGCCACCAACACCAGCTCCCTGTCCGTCACCGAGCTCGGCACCGCGCTGGCCCGCCCCGAGCGGTTCCTGGGCATGCACTTCTTCAACCCCGTGCCCGCCTCCGCCCTGGTGGAGCTGGTCGTGGCCGCGCGGACCGCGGACGACACCGTGCGGACGGCCCTGGAGTGGGTCCGCGCCCTGGGCAAGAAGGACGTCGTCGTCAGGGACTCGCCCGGCTTCGCCAGCAGCCGGCTGGGCGTGGCCCTCGGCCTGGAGGCGATCAGGATGGTGGAGGAGGGCGTCGCCGAGCCCGAGGCCATCGACGCCGCCATGAGCCTGGGCTACAAGCACCCGATGGGGCCGCTGCGCCTGACCGACCTCGTCGGCCTCGACGTGCGCCTGGCCATCGCCGAGTACCTCCACGACACCCTGGGCGAGCGCTTCGCGCCCCCGGAGCTGCTGCGGGAGAAGGTCGCCCGCGGCGAGCTGGGCCGCAAGACCGGCCGGGGCTTCTACACCTGGGAGGACTGACGCCCGCCCGCCGGGCCCGGATCCCGCCGGGCCCGGTGCCCGCCGGGCCCGGGTCCCGCGCGGCGCCCGGGAAAACCGTCGCCTACCGCTGTCGCTCGCGCACGGAAAGTGGCATCCTCCTGATGCCGGCGGTTGCGTTGTCACGGGGGAAGGCGGGACCGGGTGGGGGAGACGGCGGCTGCGCTGTGGATGCGGGGACGCGGGGGCGTCCTCGCCCTGGCCGACGAGTGCCTGGCACAGGCGCCGGGCACCGAACGGCCGGTGACGATGCTGGTCGGGCCGAGGGGCAGCGGCGCCAGCGAGACGCACGGCGTCATCATGGGCCGGTTCGGGGTCGAGCACCCCTTCGCGTACCTCAACTTCGCCTCCGGCCAGGCACTGCTGCCCCGCTACGCCCTCGCCCTCATCGCCCGGCAGCTGGAGCGCAGGCTGCCGCAGTACCGCCTCATGCGCTTCCCCCGGCTCACCATGGGGCTGCTCGCCTCGGACAACGAACTGCGGATCTCCAGCCGCTCGGATGGACGGCGGGCGGTCCGTCAGCAACTGGACCGGTTCCGGCAGGAAGCCGAGGCCCGGCACGGCAACTACCTCGCCGCCTTCCTGGAGGTCGCGGGCGGTGCGCTGGGGGCACCCGGCGGCACCCCGGCGGTGATCGCCGCGATCCTGGGCGACGCGGCCCGGCGTGGCGGACGCGGGCTGCCGGGGCGGCTGTTCTCCGGCGCCCCCCAGTGGTTCGGCGACCACCCGCTGGTGCCCTCCCGGGATCCGTGGGACGCGCTGCTGGAACTCAACATGTGGCGCCACAACGGCACGGCGCAGGAGAAGAGGACCCTGGACAGGGTGTTGTTCGCCGCCTTCCTGGACGACCTGCGCCACGGCGCCCAGCGCTGGTTCGCGGCCCCCTCCTGCCTGGTCCTGCTCGACAACTGCCACACCGGGCAGGGGGGCGTCTTCCTGGACCTGCTGATCGGCGCCCGCCGTGACGCCGCGCTCTCCGGCATCCCCTGCGACCCGATGACGGTGGTGGGCAGCTCCAACCGCTGGCCGGACAACTGGGGCCCCTCCAACGGCGACCAGTGGTCCTGGCGGCTGCGCGCCCCGGACCGGGCGTCGCTCGCCGACTGGCGCCGGCACCGGCCCACCCACGACAGCGACGACGCATGGTGGTACCCGCTGAGGCTGCGCGACCTCACCCTCGACGAGGTGCGCACCACCATCGAGCTGGTCTCGCCCCGCCGCTCGGATCTCGCGCCGTTCGTGCACCGGCTCACCAACGGCCTGCCCGCGGCGGTGCAGCAGGTGACGGAGATACTGGACCGGGCCGACGTGCCCCGCCGCGGCGACGGGGAGTTCGACCTGTGGCTGCGCTCCCTGCCCGACAGGCGGTTACGCGGCGTCCCGGAACGCACCCTGGCCGACGCCGCGCTGGGACACCTGCTCGAGGACTTCTCGCCGGGGCAGCGCGCCGCGCTCGTCAAGTACTCGGCCGCCCGCGACCTGGCGGTGGGCAGCAGAGTGCTGGGCGCGGCGGCGCCCGGGGGAGCCCACGAGCCCGTCTTCAACGAGGTGCGCTCGCGCTGGCTGCTCGACCCGGAACGGCCGGGATCGTGCATGCACCCCTGGTTGCGCAGGCTGCTGCTGTGGCGGCTGGCCGCCGATCCGGACGCCTGGAACGCCGCCCACGACCTGCTGGGTGATCACTTCGAGCAGGAGGGCCGGGAGAAGGAGGCGCTGTACCACCGGCTGGCCGCGCACCGGATCGACGAGGTGGTGGGCCGTCTGGCCGTCCGGTTCCACGAGCGGAGCGCGGCCGACTGGCTGGAGACGTTCAACGCCGTCACCTCGGCGCCCAACCGGCTGCCCGCCGACCGGCCGCCCCTGGCGCTGCTGGGGGAGCTCGCACCCGAGGCACCCGCACATTCGATCACCGACACCCTGGTGATCCGGGGGCTGGTCTGCGCGCGCTGGCTGTGGAGCGATCCCCTCGGCGACCCGGGGATGCGGCTGAACCACGTGATAGCAGGCAAGTACGACCGGCTGTCCGAACTCAGGGGGAGTGACATCGTGGCTCTGTACGACGAGGCCGAGCGTTACCGGCACTGGCGCCACCCGCTGACCACCACGGACGGGTGGTGAGGGGCATGGCCGGCTCCAGGGTGTCCCTGCGCACCGTCAAGCGTGCCGCCGTCGCCGCGGTGGTGCTGGCCGTCCTCGCAGTGGCGCTGCCGCTGGGCTACGGCTGGTGGGAGGAGCGCCGCTCCCGGTGCGCGGACGGCGTGGTGAGGATGGGCCCGGCGGGGGAGTGCGTCGGCGTCACCGACGGCTCGCACGTCTTCGCCGGTCACCTGAAGAACGTGACGGACAAGATCAAGGAGCAGAACGACCTCGTCGTCGGCAGCGGCGACCCCTATGTCAGCGTCGCCTACATGACCTCCTTCACGCTGGAGGAGACCGACAGCAACCCCGAGGAGTCCGTACGGCACGAGCTCCAGGGCGCTCACGTGGCACAGCGCCAGTACAACAGGAACGGGTCGCCGAAGGTCAGGCTGCTGATCGCGAACACGGGCAGCAACTCCCGGCACTGGGAGCACACGGTGGACGAACTGGTGCGGCTCGCGGGGGACGGCGGGACGGAGCCCGGGCGGCTGGTGGCGGTGGCGGGGCTGGGGCCGAGCACGGACCGCAACCTGGCCGCCGTGAAGAGGCTGTCCAAACGGGGACTGGCCACGGTCGCCAGCACGATGACCGCCACCAGCATCGGCGGGATGGAGGGGTTCGTGAGAGTCACCCCGACCAACGACGACGAGGCGGTGGCGGCTGCGCGATACCTCAAGTGCGCGGAGTCCGGCGGGTACGGAGGGGGAAGGGGAGAGCCCTCGGAGGGCACCTGGTGCTCGGAGCGCGGGAAGGCGCAAAAGGGCGGGGAGGAGGAGTCCCTCGACGCCCTGGTGGTCCAGGACACGGCGAAGGGGAACCTGTACGCCAGGACCCTGGGCAAGGCCTTCTCCAGGGAGTTCCCCGAGGACGACGAGGGGTACGGGCTGGTCGCCCGGCCCCAGGAGTTCGACTCGTCGGTTCCCGGAAGCTGGCGGAACGAACTGCACCTGATGATGGACCAGCTGTGCCTCCACCGATCCGACGTGGTCTACTTCGCCGGCCGCGGACAGCACCTGGGCCACTTCCTCAGGGCGGCGTCCCGGCGGACGTGCCTGGACGAGTGGGACTTCACGCTGGTGACCGGGGACGACACGTCCAACCTGACGAGGAAGCAGGCCAAGGAGGCCGCCGACCGCGGGATCGACGTGTACTACACCGCCCTGGCGCATCCCCTGATGTGGGAACACCGGCCCGACACCGTGCCCGGAGAACTGCGGAAGGCCTTCCTGTCCGGGCTGAGGGGATGGTTCCCGCCCGAGTCGCACGAGGACGGTCAGGCGATGATGGCGCACGACGCGGTACTGGTCGCCGTCGAGGGGGTACGGCTGGCCAGTTTCGGGGGCGGCGGAATGACCGGCAGGGACGTCGGCCGCATGTTCCGCAGGATGCACGGGACCAAGAAGGTGCGGGGAGCGACCGGCCCGCTGTCGTTCGACAGCGACGGGAACCGGGAGAGCAAGGCGATTCCCGTCCTGAAACTGGGCGCCGACGGCTCCCTGGACTACATCGAGACGATCGTCGTCGAGGTCATGCCGGAGGAGGGTCCAGCTGGTCGCTGATCGGGCAGATGCGCAGGGCCTGCTCGATGACGCGGCTGCGCCGCTCCCCCTCGGCGGAGGGCAGCGAGACGTCGGCGGTGGCGTCGAAGCGGTAGTGCTGGGCGCCGCCGTTGCTGAGCCGGACGCGGGCGGTCACCTCGCTGCCGGAGGGGTCCACACCGGTCTCGGTGGCCGCGATGACCAGCGCCTGGTGCAGACAGGTGGCCAGCGCGGCCGCGTACAGCTGCTCGGGGTCGTACCCGTGCCCGCTGCCGCCCAGCTCGCTGGGGGCGCCGACCGGGAGGCCGGCCCTCCCGGAGACGTCCACCCGGCCGGTGCCGTGCAGGGAGCGGGCCTGGGCGGTGTACAGATCCTGTTGGGTTGGGGCCATGGGGGAGATCTACCCGTGCCCTCCGGCGGGAGGCGCCCCCGAACGCGTGACGCACCGAGGGCGCCCCGCCCGGCTTCCCGGGGCCCTCGCACATGGCCTCGCACAGGCCCTCGCACAGGGACTCCGTCTCAGCCCGCGTCCTCGGCGCGCATCCGCACCTCCTCCGCCAGCCTGTCCAGGCTCCGCTCGAGGGAGGCGTCGATCTCCTCGCGCGAGGGCGCGTGGCTCTCGTCGAAGAAGGACAGGTGCACCGTCACCTCGCTGGCGCCGCTGCCGATGCCCGCCACCTGGAGCCAGCCGGCGTACGCGCCCTCGTCGCGCGTGCCCCACTCCGCCCGGAACTGGTCGGGCCGGGTGCGGAACAGGGCCCGGACGTCGTGCCCGGTGCGGTCCTCGTGCACGGTCACGGCCGGGGGGTCCTCCACATGGGCGTGGAGGTCCGACGGAAGCCAGCGGTCCAGCCGCTCCAGATCGCTGACCTGGTCGAAGACCAGCTCGGGCAGGGCGGGCATGGTGCGGGAACGCTCGTACTCGCTCACCGGGTCCCACTTTCGGGTCGTACGGCATCGGACCCGGCACTGCGTACCCGCATCCGGGCCGGGCATCCCCGCGTCCCCCGGCCGGCCCACCTCCGGAACGGTCAGCCGAACCCGCCCGCCGCGTCCAGGATCCGCCCGGCCACCCCCACCGAGTCCACCAGCGGGTGCAGCGCCAGCGCCCGCAGCGCCGCCTCGCGCGAACCGGTGAGCGCCGCCTCGATCGCGGCCCGCTCCACGGCCTTGAGCGTGAGCATCAGCCCGAGCTGGTCGGCCGCCACGGCGCCGGCCGCCAGCGGGTGCGCACCGGATGCGTCGACCAGGCACGGCACCTCGACCACCGCGTCGCCGTCCAGCCCGGGGACGGCGCCGCGGCCGGGGACGTTCAGGATCAGCGTGGTGCGCTCGTCCCGGGCGATCGCCCGCATCAGGGCCAGCGCCACCCGGTCGTAGCCCCCGCCCTCCAGATCGCAGCTGTCGCGCTCCCAGCCGCCGGAGGCCTCGCGGCTCTCGGCCAGATAGGTCTCCTCGCGCTCGCGGCGGGTGCGCTCCCACTCGCCGTACGCCTGCGCGGGGTCGTCCGGCCGCGCCCGCTCGTAGAAGCGGGACTGCTGGCCGTGGAGGAACTCGCCGCGCGTTTCCCCGGCCCCGCGGACGGCGGCGACCGCCTCGCGGTTGAAGTAGTAGTAGTGCAGGTACTCGTTGGGCAGCGCGCCCAGCGTCCGCAGCCAGTCGGCGCCGAACAGCCTGCCCTCCTCGAAGGAGGCGAGCGCGGCCGGGTCGGCCAGCAGCTCGGGCAGCCGGTCGCGGCCGTCCACCGTGAGGCGGCGCAGCCAGCCCAGGTGGTTCAGGCCCACGTAGTCGTAGCCGGCGCGGTCCGGGTCGGCGCCCAGGGCGCGCGCGGCGCGGCGGCACAGCCCGACGGGCGAGTCGCAGATGCCGATGACGCGTTCGCCCAGGCCGCGCTCGCGCAGGACGGCGGCCATCGCCTCGGTCACCATCCCCGCCGGGTTGGTGAAGTTGATGGTCCACGCGCCGGGGGCGACCTCGGCGATCCGCTCGGCGACGCGCACGGCCACCGGCAGGGTCCGCAGGCCGTACAGCACGCCTCCCGCACCCACCGTCTCCTGGCCCAGCACCCCCTCGGCGAGCGGGATCCGCTCGTCGCGCACCCGGCCGGCCAGGCCCCCGACCCGTATGGCGGAGAAGACGAAGTCGGCGCCGCGCAGCGCGTCGTCCAGGTCGGTGGTGGCGCGCAACGCGGGGGCCGGGCCGGTGTGCCGCCCGCGCTGGTGGGCGAGGACCGCGCCGATCGCGTCCAGCCGGGTGCGGTCGGTGTCGTACAGGACGAGTTCGGTGACGCGGCCGGCCCGGTCCCCGGAGTCCTCCAGCAGCGCCCGGTGCACCAGCGGCACCCGGAACCCGCCGCCGCCCAGCACGGTGAGCCTCATGCCCGGCCACCTCCGGCGGCCGCTCCCGAAGCGGTTCGCGGCACTGTTCGCGGCACTGTTCGGGGCACGGTCGTCACGACGTCATGTCTCACGCCGCCACCGTCTCACACCGGCCCCGCGCCGGGGTACGGGGCCGTCGTCCGGCCGCTCAGCCGTGGTCGACCAGCGCCACGTGCCCCTGTGTCCGCGCGCAGTGGGCCGAGCAGAAGAACCGCCCGTCCGCCGACTGCGAGCCGTGGCCCAGGATGCGGCACTGGCAGTTCTCGCAGATGGGCGCCATCCGGTGCGCCGCGCACTCCAGGCTGTCGAAGACGTGGACGGCGCCCGCCGCGTGCACCTCGAACGCCATCTCGTAGTCGTTGCCGCACACCTCGCACACGCTCATGACATGTGCCCCTTCCGCCGGTCGTCCGCTGGGTGGGTCAGCCGCAAGGATGGCGGCGGGCGCCCGGCCGCCTCCCTCGTGACGCGGCGGCCGGGCTCCGACCGGCGCACCGCAACCACCCGCCCGGCCGACGCGCCGGGACGTCACGGCGCGGGTGGCATGACGTGCCCGCGACAACAAGGTCCGGTTTCCGGACATCTTCTCCCCGCCGGCGGGGCATGACTGGCCGTGACACCCATGGCGGGGCCCGGCAGGGCGCGCACCGACGGACCGGGAGGGCGGGACGATGACGACTACCGCGGAGGCCGGGGACGCAGGGGCCGGAAGCGGAGGGGGCGGGGGCGGCGGGGACGCGCCACCCGCCTCGCGGCGCGCCCTGGTGGCGGGATCGGTCGGCAACTTCATCGAGTGGTACGAGTTCGGGGTCTACGGCTACTTCGCGACGATCATCGCCGCGCAGTTCTTCACCCCCGAGGGCGGGAGCGACGTCGAGGCCCTGGTGAAGACCTACGCCTCCTTCGCGCTGGCCTTCTTCTTCCGCCCGGTGGGCGCGGCCCTGTTCGGCCGGATCGGCGACCGGATCGGCCGCCGCCCCACCCTGATCCTGGTGGTCCTGCTGATGACCGCCGCCACGGCGGCCATCGGCCTGCTGCCGACGTACGCCACCGTGGGCGCCGCCGCGCCGTGGCTGCTCACCCTCGCCCGCGTCCTCCAGGGGCTCTCGGCGGGCGGGGAGTTCGGCGGCGCGGTGTCGGTGATGACGGAGTTCGCACCGCCCGGCCGGCGCGGCCTGTACGGGGCCTGGCAGTCGTTCACGGTGGCGCTCGGCCTGCTCGCCGGCGCCGGCCTGGCCGCCCTGCTGGCCACGGTGCTCGGCGAGGCGGACCTCCAGCGGTGGGGCTGGCGGCTGCCGTTCCTGCTGGCGGTGCCGATGGGGCTGGCCGCACTGTGGCTGCGGCTGAGGCTGGAGGAGACGCCCTCCTTCCGGCGCTCCTCCGGTGCTTCCGCCGGGCAGGGGCGCGGCGGGGGAGCGGACTTCGCGCCCGCCGCGGCGCGCGGGCCGTCCGCCGCCGCGACCTGGCGGGCCGTCGGACTGGGGATCGGCCGTCTGATGGGCTGGTCCGCGGCCGGGTACACCTTCCTCGTCGTGATGCCCTCCTACCTCCAGAGCACCCTGGGGGCCTCCTTCCAGCAGGCGCTGCTGGCCACGGTCGTGGCCAACGCGGGCTTCGCGCTGGCCATCCTGCCCGCCGGGGCGCTCAGCGACCGGATCGGACGGCGGGCGGTGATGGCGGCCGGGACGGTCGCGCTGATCGTCCTCGCCTTCCCCCTGCTCAACCTCCTCCAGGACCCGGACGCCTCCGCGGCGGCGAGGGCGGCGGCGGTGTTCACGGCCGGCGCGGCGGTGGGGCTGCTGGCCGGGCCCGGCCCGGCGATGCTCGCCGAGATGTTCCCCACCAGCGTCCGCTACACCGGCCTGGGGCTGGCGTACTCGCTGTCCAACGCGGTGTTCTCCGGTTCGGCCGGGCTCATCATCACCGAGCTGATCAAGCGCACCGGCGACGCCGACGTCCCCGCGCTGTACGTGGTGGTCGTCTGCGCGGTGGGCCTGCCGGCGCTGCTCACACTGCGCGGCGACGACCACCGGCGCGCGCTGCGGGACTGACCGGGTACGGGCGGAACGGGCGCGGGCGGACGGGCGCGGGCGGAACGGGCGGTACCGGAGAAGCGGAAGCAGCCGAGGGCGAGGAGGGCACGGGCATGAGGGTGATCGGGCTGATGTCGGGCACGTCCTGCGACGCGATCGACGCGGCGGCCGCCGATCTGGGGATCGAGGGCGACACCGTCGTCCTGACCCCGCTGGGCGACCTCGAGTGCGCCTTTCCCGGCGGGCTGCGCCGCGAACTGCTCGCGGCGCTCCCGCCGTCGTCCACCACCATGGCGGCGGTCTGCCGGCTCGACACCCTCCTCGGACAGGCCCTCGCGGCGGCGGCCGACCGCGCCGACCGCGAACTGTGCTCAGGGGAAGCCGAGTTGGTCGTCTCGCACGGGCAGACCTGCTACCACTGGACGGAGGACGGCCAGGTGCGCGGCACCCTCCAGCTCGGCCAGCCCGCCTGGATCGCCGAGCGCACCGGCCGCACGGTCGTCTCCGACCTGCGCCCGCGCGACGTGGCCGCGGGCGGGCAGGGGGCGCCGCTGGTGAGCGCCCTGGACGTGCTGTGGCTGCGCGGCCGGCCGGGTGCGCCCGTCGCCCTCAACCTGGGCGGCATCGCCAACATCACGGTGGCGCACGGGGAGAGCGGCCCGCTGGCGTACGACACCGGGCCCGCCAACGTGCTGCTCGACACCGCCGTGCGGGAACTGACCGCGGGCCGCGCCGACCACGACGCGGACGGAGCGCTGGCCGCCGCGGGCACCGTCTGCCGGCCGCTGCTGGACAGGCTGCTGGCCGAGCCGTACTACGCCCGGCCCGCGCCGAAGACCACCGGCCGGGAACTGTTCAACGCCGCCTATCTGCGCACCGCCCTGGCCGGCTTCGGGCACCTGCCGGCCGAGGACGTGCTGGCCACCCTCACCGAGCTGACGGCCCGCACCGTCGCCGGTGCCGTACGGGCGGCCGGCGGCACCGAGGTGATCGCCTCGGGCGGCGGCACCCGCAACCCCGTGCTGCTGGACCGGCTCGCCCTGGCCCTGGACGGGATCCCGGTGCGCGTCTCCGGCGAACTCGGCCTGCCCTCCGGCGCCAAGGAGGCGTACGCCTTCGCGCTGCTGGGCTTCCTCACGGCCCTCGGCCTGCCCGGCACGGTCCCGGCCTGTACGGGCGCGCGCCACGCCCGGGTGCTGGGATCGATCACGCCGGGCCGGGGCGGACCGCTGCCGCGGCCCTGGGGCGGTCCGGCGCCCGTACGGCTCCGGGTGTCCCGGGGCGGCCCCCGGACCGGGCCTTCACACGACCCCCAAATTCGCATCACGGATGCGTATTGATACCTTCATGGCATGCGGCTGACGAAGTTCACCGATCTGGCGCTGCGCGTGGTGATGCGCCTGGCGGTGATGGACGAGGGCGAGGTCCCCACCTCCCGGGAGGTCGCCGAATCGGTGGCCGCGCCGTACACGCACGTGTCCAAGGTGGTGAGCCGCCTCCAGCACATGGGCGTGCTGGAGGCGCGGCGGGGCAGGGGAGGCGGGCTGGAGCTGACCTCCCGCGGCCGGGAGGCCTCCGTGGGCCGGCTCGTCCGGCAGTTGGAGGGCACCGGTGACGTGGTGGGCTGCGAGGACCCGTCCGCGCCGTGCCCGCTGCGCGGCGCGTGCCGCCTGCGGTCCGCGCTGTACGAGGCCCAGGAGGCCTTCTACGCGACGCTCGACCCGCTGACGGTGCGGGACCTGGTGGGCGGACCGTCGGGGCCCGTGATGCTCCGCCTGCTCACCGGCCCGCCGCCCCCCGCGTAGCCGCCCGGCCCGACCCGTATCCGATCCGGCCGCGAACCGAACGAGGTGCCGTGGAGTGGTTCCGCGCGCCCTGAAACTCGCATTTTGAATGCGAATTAAGGAGACAGTGATGCTGTCCGAGAAGTCCACCGCCGTCGTACGCGCCACCCTGCCGGCCATCGGTGCCGCCATCGGCGACATCACCCCGGTCTTCTACCGCAGGATGTTCGCCGCCCACCCCGAGCTGCCGCGCGACCTGTTCAACCGGGGCAACCAGGCCAACGGCACCCAGAGCCGCGCACTGGCCGGCTCCATCGCCGTCTTCGCCACCATGCTGCTGGAGCACCCCGACCGGCGCCCCGACGCGCTGCTGGCCCGCATCGCCCACAAGCACGCCGCCCTGGGCATCACCGCCGACCAGTACACGATCGTCCACCGCCACCTGTTCGACGCCATCGCCGAGGTCCTGGGCGAGGCGGTCACCCCCGAGGTGGCGGCGGCCTGGGACGAGGTGTACTGGCTGATGGCCGGGGCCCTGATCGCGATGGAGGCGCGGCTGTACGCCGCGAGCGGCCTCGGCGACGGCGACGTGTGGCGGTCCTGGAAGGTGGTCGGCCGCCTGGAGGAGACCGCCGAGGTGGCCACCTTCATGCTCCGCCCGGCCGACGACGGACCCGTGCCGCCCTTCCGGCCTGGGCAGTACGTCTCCGTCCAGGTCGCCCTGCCCGACGGGGCGCGGCAGATCCGCCAGTACAGCCTCTCCTGCGCCCCCGACGGCGACGACCGCTGGATATCGGTCAAGCGCGTCGGCGGCGACCCGGCCGGCGAGGTCTCCAACTGGCTGCACGAGAACGTCCGCGAAGGCGACGTGCTCACCGTCGGCGCGCCCTTCGGCGACGTGGCGCTGGACGACGGCGACGGCCCGGTCCTGCTCGCCTCGGCGGGCATCGGCTGCACCCCGATGGTCAGCATGCTCGCCCACCTGGCCGCCACCGGCTCACCGCGTCGCACGACCGTGGTGCACGGAGACCGGACCGAGTCCTCCCACGCCTTCCGCGAGCAGATGGAACTGCTCACCGCCAAGCTGCCCGACGCCGCCCTCCACGTCTGGTACGAGCGTCCCGAGGGCGAGTGGCCGGCCGAGCGCACCGGACTGGTGGACCTGTCGGGCGTCGAGATCCCCGAGGACGTCCGCGCCTACCTGTGCGGGCCGGTGCCGTTCATGCGCTCGGTGCGCACCCAGCTGCTGGAGCGCGGTGTGCCCGCCTCCCGCATCCACTACGAGTCCTTCGGCCCCGACCTGGGCCTCGACGCCGACTGAGCACATCGGCTGAGCACACCGGCCGGGCTTCCTCCGGCGCGGGCCGCCGCGCCCCTCACCGCGCGGCGGCCGAGGCCCTCAGGGCGGCGACCACCTCCTCGTCGCCCACCTGGTGGAAGTCCTCGTACCACTGCCCGACCCCCTGGAAGGACGGCGGGGTCTCCAGGCACACCAGGCGGTCGGCCACCTGCTCCATCGCCGCGGCCGCCTGCACGGAGGAGACCGGAACGGCCAGGACCAGGACCTCCGGCTCCAGGACGCGGGCGGCGTGCAGCGCGGCGCGCGCGGTGACGCCGGTGGCGAGCCCGTCGTCGACGACGATCACCGTGCGGCCCCGCAGTTCCAGGGCGGGACGGCCGCCGCGGTACAGGTGCTCGCGGCGGCGCAGCTCCGCACGCTCCCGCTCGACCTGCCCGGCCAGGTCCCCGGCTGTCAGGCCGAGCATCCGCAGGGACTGCTCGTCGAACAGCGGCGGGCCCTCGCCCGCGACGGCCCCGATGCCGAACTCCGGGTTGAACGGCGCGCCGATCTTGCGGGCGACCAGCACGTCCAGCGGCGCGTGCAGCGCGCGGGCGACCTCCTCGCCCACGGGGACGCCGCCCCGGGGGAGCGCCAGGACCAGCGGGTCCCTGATCTCTCCGGCGCGCTGGAGGTCCCGCAGCGGCTCGGCGAGCATCCGGCCCGCCTGCGTGCGGTCGTGGAAGCGCATGATCTGTCTCCCTTCGCTTCCCTGCGGTCCCGCCGCCCGCCGCCCGCCGCCCGGTGGCCGGACGCCGGTACGGCGGCGGTACGGGTCACCGGGGCACCGTCTCCCGGGTCATGCGGACGAACCAGTCGCGGGCCGCGGCGGCGGCCTGGTCGAGGGTGCCGGGCTCCTCGAACAGATGGGTGGCGCCGGGCACCACGTGCACCGTGCACGGGGCCGACAGCCGTGAGGCCGCCTGCTCGTTCAGCCGCAGCACCTCCCGGTCCTCGCCGCCGACGATCAGCAGGACGGGCGCGGCGACCCGGTCCAGGGCACCGCCCGCGAGATCGGGCCTGCCGCCCCGGGAGACCACGGCCCGCACCCGGTCGGGCTGCTCGGCCGCGGCCACCAGGGCCGCGGCGGCGCCCGTACTGGCCCCGAACAGCCCGATCGGCACCCCGGCGGTGTCCGGACGGCCGCCGAGCCAGTCGACCGCAGCCACCAGACGCCGCGCCAGGAGGGGGATGTCGAAGCGGTACTCGGCGGTGACCGTGTCCGTCCGCTCCTCGTCCTCGGTGAGCAGGTCGAACAGCAGCGTGCCGAGTCCGGCGTCCTGCAGGACCCCGGCCACCGCCCGGTTGCGCGGACTGTGCCGGGAACTGCCGCTGCCGTGGGCGAAGGCCACGACGCCGCGGGCCCCGCCGGGCATGGTGAGGTCCCCGGTCAGGGCGGCTCCTCCGTCGGTCGGGATCCTCAGTGTCTGGGGGAGCATCGGCCACCTCCCGTGCTGTGGGGATCGGTGCGCCGCAGGGGTACCCGCCGGCCGTGGCGGTATGCGTCGGCGGACGGGGCGGCCGTCGCGTGCTACCGGCCCGCCCCGTCCGCCGGTGCGGGCTCCTCGCCCGGTCCTCCCGGCTCCGGTCGCCCCCCGGCGTCCTCGGGCCCGAACAGCGAGATCGAGCCGTACTCGCCGTCGTAGCCGGGCTCGCGCCGCACCCGGTGGGTGCGCAGCCGCCCGATCGCCTCGGCCGCCTCCGGCTCGCCCGCCTCGCGCACCCGGCGCACCGGCACCTGGAGCAGCAGCGGCAGCTCCGGGCCCAGGGCGGCGGTCAGGCCCTCCAGGGCGCGTTCGACGGCCTTGGTCTTCGGCCCGACGCCCAGGATCTCGCCCGCGATCTCCGGCAGCGGGACGATCTTCAGGGCCTCGCCGCCGGTGGACGGCCTCCGCCCGGGAGGACGGTCGGCCAGCTCCTCGACCCGGTGGAGCACCCCGACGGTCAGCTTCCTGCCGCACACCGGGCACCTGCCGCCGCGCTCCCTGGTCCCGGCCGGATCCAGCCGCACTCCGCAGGCGCGGTGCCCGTCCAGGTGGTACTTGCCCGCCTCCGGGTACAGATCCACGGTGCCGGCGTACCCCTCGCCGGTCTCCAGCGCGCGGCGGATCGCGAAGTAGTCCACCTCGGTGTCGAACACGGTGGCGTTGCGGCCCAGGACGGGCGGGGAGTGCGCGTCCGAGTGGCTGACCAGCCGGAGGCGGTCCAGACAGGAGACCCGCCAGTTCATCTCCGGATCCGAGGACAGGCCCGTCTCCAGCGCGAAGACGTGCCCGGCCAGGTCGCCGTAGCACTCGTCCACGCCGTCGAAGCCGGACTTCGAGCCGAGGACGCCGAACCAGGGCGTCCAGGCGTGCGCCGGCACCAGGTAGGAGCCCTCGCCGCAGGACAGGACGGCCTCCAGCAGATCACGGGAGTCCATCGCCAGGGCGGGCCGCCCGTCCGAGGCGAGGTCGCCGTACGGGGACAGGGCGCGGGCCAGCCGCCCGGCCGCGTCGAAGCCGGGCGCGTAGCACAGGTGGTGGATCCTGCGGCCCCGCCCGCCGCGCCGGTAGTTGGTGGCGACCTCCACCTGGAGCAGGAAGCGCAGCGGGCCGCGGCAGGCCGGCGGCAGGGTCTGGAGCACCTCGCGGTCGAGGTCGTCCCGCAGCCGGAACAGGCCCGGCTCCGCGGGCACCAGCGACTCGCGCAGCACGCCCGCCCACACGGGGTGGAGGAAGTCGCCGGTGCCCAGCACGGTGATCCCCTTGCGCCGGGCCCACCAGGCCAGGTGCGGCAGATCGCTGTTGCGGCTGCACGCCCTGCTGTACCGGGAGTGCACGTGCAGGTCGGCGTAGTAGCGCATGTGTCCACGCGTGCCCGGGAAGCGCGGCGGCATGACGGGGGCGCGGTCCGGGGCGGGTTCCGGGGCACGGTGCGGGCGGTGCTACGTTGGCCGTGGCGCCCCCGCGCCCCGGACGAGCGCGTCGTACCCGGCAGGACAAGACGGCGCAGGTCATACGCAGCAAGGCAACATCACCTGCGGAGGGACGCGTCATGGCGTGGGTCGTACTGGTCGTCTCCGGGCTCCTGGAAGCGGTGTGGGCCGCGGCGCTCTCGGCGTCGCAGGGCCTGACCAGGCTCAGGCCCAGTGTGCTGTTCGTCGTCGCCCTCGCCCTGAGCATGGGCGGCCTGGCCTACGCGATGCGCGGCATCCCCATCGGCACCGGGTACGCGGTGTGGGTGGGCATCGGGGCCGTCTGCACGGCGCTGTACGGGATGGCCGCGCTGGGCGATCCCGTCTCCACCGGGCGCGTGCTCTGCCTGGTGCTGATCGTCGCCGGTGTCGTGGGCCTGAAGATCCTGGAGTGAGCGCGGCGGGGCCCGGTCCGTGCGGGCCGGCCCCCGCCGCGTCCGGCCGGAGCAGTCCTCAGCGAGAGGTGTCGCCCTCGTCGGAGGTGCCGGAGGTGCCCTTCTCCTGCCCGGTGCGCTCGGTCGTGGCCGGATCGACCCGTCCCTTGGCGGTCTCGCCGGACAGGTGGCGGACGTGCTCCTTGGCGACCTGCCTGAGCCGCTGGTCCTTCTCCTGCCGCTCTTCCTTGCGACGGCGTTTGAACATGGTGCCTCGCTCCCTGCCTCGTACGGGCTGTGTACGGGCTGTCCGTGCGGGCCGTACGGGCCGCGTGCGCGGACGGCGGCGGACCGCCGCCCGTCCGTGGCCGGCGGCCACCGCGGGCGGGAAGCCCGTTGTGGGATTCCGCGCTACGCGGTTCCCCCGCCGCGGGTGTCCATGCCTCCTCGGTGGGGAGCGGCAGGAATAGGGAGGGACATCCGCCTGTTCGACAAAGTGATTGAACAATCAACCATTGGATGTGAGCGCAGTGCAGTTCGGAATCTTCACCGTGGGCGACGTCACCCCGGACCCGACCACGGGCCGGACGCCCACCGAGCACGAGCGCATCAAGACCATGACCGCCATCGCGCTCAAGGCCGAGGAGGTGGGCCTGGACGTCTTCGCGACCGGCGAGCACCACAACCCGCCCTTCGTGCCGTCCTCGCCGACGACCATGCTCGGCTGGATCGCCGCCCGCACCGAGCGCCTGGTCCTGTCCACCTCCACGACCCTGATCACCACCAACGACCCGGTCAAGATCGCGGAGGACTTCGCGATGCTCCAGCACCTGGCCGACGGGCGCGTGGACGTGATGCTGGGCCGCGGCAACACCGGGCCGGTCTACCCCTGGTTCGGGCAGGACATCCGCCAGGGCATCCCGCTGGCCATCGAGAACTACGCGCTGCTGCACAAGCTGTGGCGCGAGGACGTGGTCGACTGGCAGGGCCGCTTCCGCACCCCCCTGCAGGGCTTCACCTCCACCCCGCGCCCGCTCGACGGCGTCCCGCCGTTCGTCTGGCACGGCTCCATCCGCTCCCCGGAGATCGCCGAGCAGGCCGCCTACTACGGCGACGGTTTCTTCCACAACAACATCTTCTGGAACAAGGAGCACACCCAGCGCATGGTCTCCCTGTACCGGGAGCGCTACGCCCACTACGGCCACGGCACCGCCGAGCAGGCGATCGTCGGCCTCGGCGGCCAGGTGTTCATGCGGCGCAACTCCCAGGACGCCGTCCGCGAGTTCCGCCCCTACTTCGACAACGCGCCCGTCTACGGACACGGGCCGTCGCTGGAGGACTTCACCGAGCAGACCCCGCTGACGGTGGGCAGCCCGCAGCAGGTCGTCGAGAAGACCCTCGCCTTCCGCGACTACGCCGGCGACTACCAGCGCCAGCTCTTCCTGATGGACCACGCCGGACTGCCGCTGAAGACCGTGCTGGAGCAGATCGACATGCTCGGCGAGGAGGTCGTGCCCGTGCTGCGCGAGGAGTTCGCCGCCAGGCGCCCCGCGCAGGTGCCGGACGCCCCCACGCACGCCTCCCTCGTCGCCCGCCGCGAGGCCGGAGCCGCCGCCGTAGCCCCCGGCACCACGGCCTGACCCCGACGCCACATCCCATCCGACCCCGGGGTCCGGGCCCCAGGCCCCGGACCCCACCGGGCACACCGGACACCACCCGCGCAGGAGAAGCACCATGGAACCCATCCGGATCACGGCCGTCTCGGCCGGCCTCGGCCGCCCCTCGTCCACCCGCCTGCTCGCCGACCGGCTGGCGGAGGCGACCGGGCGGCAACTGGAAGGCGGGGAACGCCCGGTCGAGGTGCGGGTGGTGGAACTGCGCGACCTGGCCACCGACATCGCCCACAACCTGGTCACCGGCTTCCCCGGCCCCGCCCTGGCCGAGGCGGTCGGGGCAGTGACCGGGGCCGACGGCCTGATAGCGGTCACCCCGGTCTTCACCGCCTCCTACAGCGGTCTGTTCAAGTCCTTCTTCGACGTCGTCGACAACACCGCGCTGCACGGCAAGCCGGTCCTGATGGCCGCCACCGGCGGCACACCGCGCCACTCCCTGGTCATCGAGCACGCCATGCGCCCGATGTTCGCCTACCTGCGGGCGGTCACCGTCCCCACCGGCGTCTACGCCGCCTCCGAGGACTGGGGCGGCGTGGACGAGAGGGTGGGCGAGCTGTCCGCCCGGATCGGCCGGGCGGCGCGGGAGCTGGCCGAGCTGGTCGGAGGCCGGCCGAGGCCCGGTGACGGGCCCGGCGGGACGGGTGAGGCCGACGGGGAGGAGGAGGCCGACGGGGCCGGAAGGGCCGGAGAGACCGAGGCCGTCGTCCCCTTCGCCCGGCATCTGGCCGCCCTCGGCCTCGACTGACACCGCCGGCCGCCCCGCCCCCGCCCGCCGCGGCCGGCGGGAGCTGACGGGGGCCGCCGGGCGTACAGGGACCGCGGGGCGTACGGGTGCCGGGACGCGGAGCGGGTAGGCGTCCCGTCCCCGTGTCCCGTCCCCGTGTCCCGTCCCCGTGTCCCGCCGCTGGGAGCCGGAGGGCCGGGACGCCCGGAAGGTCGAGAGTTCGAGAGCCCGAGAGGAAGTACGGCCCCATGACGACCAGCGTCGGCAACCCCGGCAGCACGACAGCCGAGTACAAGAGGTCCCCGAGCCACTTCACGGACCGCATCACGGCCGACGGCGCCGACGGCTGGCCCGTCGAGGCCGGACGGTACCGGCTGGTGGTCAGCCGGGCCTGCCCCTGGGCGAGCCGCGCCCTGGTGGTGCGGCGGCTGCTCGGCCTGGAGGACGCGATCTCCCTGGCGGTCACCGACCCCCTGCAGGACGAGCGGAGCTGGCGCTTCACCCTGGACCCGGACGGCAGGGACCCGGTGCTGGGCATCGCCTTCCTCGGCGAGGCGTACGCCGCCCGCGAGCCCGGCTACGACGGCGGCGTCAGCGTCCCGGCGGTCGTCGACGTCCCCAGCGGCGTGCTCGTCACCAACGACTACCCGCGCATCACGCTCGACCTGGCCACCGAGTGGACCGCGCTGCACCGCGACGGCGCGCCCGACCTGTACCCCGAGCCGCTGCGCGACGAGATCGACGAGGTGATGGAGGACGTCTACCGCAACCTGAACAACGGCGTGTACCTGGCCGGGTTCGCCAAGAGCGAGCGGGCCTACGAGCGCGCCTACCGGAACCTGTTCGCCTGCTGGGACCGGCTCTCCGAGCGCCTGGCCGGCCGCCGCTACCTGGTGGGGGAGACCATCACCGAGGCCGACGTGCGGCTGTTCACCACCCTGGTGCGCTTCGACGCCGTCTACCACAACCACTTCAAGTGCAACCGCAACAAGCTGACCGAGGACCCGGTGCTGTGGGCCTACGCCCGCGACCTCTTCCAGACCCCCGGCTTCGGCGACACGGTCGACTTCGACCACATCAAGCGCCACTACTACCAGGTGCACACCGACATCAACCCCACCCAGATCGTGCCGCTCGGCCCGGACCTGTCCGGGTGGCTGACCCCGCACCACCGCGAGGAGCTGGGCGGGCGGCCCTTCGGCGACGGGACCCCGCCCGGCCCGCCGCCCGCGGCGGAGGAGATCCCGGCCCCGGGCCGGGCCGACACCGGCGGGGCGGCCGGTACCGGCGGTGCGTGAAACCGGGCGCCGGGCCGCGTTCCCCCCGCCCTGCGCGGGTACCCCGGCCGCACGGAGGACGATCACAGGCACCGACGTGGGAGACAGGTGGTCACCGTGCTCGCCGGACGGCTGAACGTGAAGACGCGCGCCTTCCTCGTGGAGGAGGTGCCCACCCCGCGGCCGGGGCCGGGAGAGGTGCTGGTCAAGGTCGAGGCCGCGGGGGTCTGCCTGTCGGACGTGCATCTGATCGACGGCACCCTCACCCCGCTGTACCTGCCCGGGGACACCGTCACCCTCGGCCACGAGGTCGCGGGCGTCGTCGCCGAACCGGGCGCGGGCGTGACCCGGTGGCGGCCGGGGCAGCGCGTCCTGCTCCAGGCCGGGGAGGAGCGGGACGGGGTGGTGTGGACCCGCGGCGTGGACTACGACGGCGGCTGGGCCGAGTACGCGGTGGCGGCGGAGCCGACGCTGGTGGAGATCCCCGACGAACTGCCCTTCGAGCAGGCCGCGATCATCCCGGACGCCGTGTCCACCCCGTGGGCCGCCATCACCGCCACCGCCCGCGCCGAGCCCGCGCGCCCGGCCGGCGTCTGGGGCGCGGGCGGCCTGGGCGTGCACGGCGTGCAACTGCTGCGCCTGGTCGGCGCCGCGCCGATCATCGCGGTCGACCCCCTGCCGGAGGCGCGCGAGCGGGCCCTGGCCTTCGGCGCCGACACGGCCTTCTCGTCGGACGACCCCGAGCTGCCCGCCCGGGTGCGGGGGGAGACCGGCGGGGCCGGGCTGGCCGCCGCGTTCGACTTCGCCGGGGTGCCGGCGGTGCGGGAGCAGGCGGTGCGCTGCCTGGGGCCGGGCGGCAGGCTGGTCCTGGTCGGCCTCACCGACAAGTCGCTGACCATCAGCGACGGCACCGCCTTCAGCTACTTCCAGCAGCAGGTGCTGGGCCACTACGGCTCCTCCGACGAGCACGTGGTGCAGCTCGTCGAACTGGTGCGGCGGGGCCGGCTGGACTTCTCGCGGTCGGTCAGCGGGGTGCTGCCGCTGACGGAGGCGCAGGAGGCGGTGGACCGGCTGCTGCGCAAGGAGGGCAACCCGGTCCGGCTGATCCTGCGGCCCTGAGGCTCCGGCGGTGGGGGGCGGGGGCGGGGGCGGGCGGCTGCGCGGGCAGTGCCGGCTGCGCGGGCAGTGCCGGCCGGGTGAACCGTGGGCGCCGGCGCCGGGCAGGGTATCGACTCTCCTGCCCGGCGCCGGGGAAAGGCCGCCGGACCGGCGTCCGTGGGGGGAGAAAACGCCGGGCCGGCGGGTGGCCGCGCCGATCGGCGGTCGTGGGGTGAGCCGGCGCACCGAACGACCGCCCTGCCGTCAGCGGGCCTTGGCGGCGGACTCCTTCTGGAAGGCGCTCAGGCCGTACGCCCAGATCTGGTTGACCCGGCTGCGCTCGGCGGCGTTGGGGTAGGCGTTGGTGCAGGACGGGCCGGGGCCGCCGCCGGACATCAACTCGCTGCACGGCCCGGAGTAGTTGTCCCGCAGGCCCAGCACATGGCCGGTCTCGTGCGAGGTGACGCGGGTGGAGTTGTAGACCTGGTTCTGCCGGTAGTCCAGGAAGATGTAGCCGTTGCCGCGGCCGTCGGTGCTGGCGTAGGAGCCGCGCGAGTCGTTGCCCTCGTAGTAGCGGAAGTCGGCGTTGCTGCCCGACACCAGGCGCACGTTGGTGACCGAGGAGTTCCAGATCTGGGCGCTGCGGGATATCTCGGTGGCGAAGGAGGGCGCCCGGCTGGCGTCGTAGACGACCGTGACGGCCTGCGCCCCGGTGGCCTGCTGCCTGGAGAGCGCGGACTCCATCACGGCCTCGAAGAAGGCCCTGGTGTTGGCCTGGTCGGCGGGGGAGCCGGAGTACGCGGCGATCGAGGCGGGGAGCCGGTCGGCCGGGGCGGGCGCCGCGGAGGCCGGCACCGCGGCCAGGCTCAGGGACATGCCGAGGCCGAGCGCCGCGGCCAGGGCCGCTCTGGAGGACTTCATGTGGGGGGTCTCCTTCTCGTCGGTGAACCCGGGCGCGGAACCTGATGCGGAACCTGAGGGGGGCCGGGTCCGGCGGAGGAACTTCGGTCAGTCAGGATTGTGTTCGACCTCCGCGCCGCCGGGATGATGCCAACCGGTGATAGCGCCGCGTTATCGCCCGTGATCGCACCGCTCGATCCCCCGCCGCCCGCTCCCCCGGAGGCCGGCCGCAGGAGCCCGGTCGGAGGAGCCCGGTCGGAGGAACCCCGTCCGAGAACGGCCGAAGTCGTGCGCCGGGAACGCCGGGCATGCCGTTTCGGCGGCGTTTGGACGGCTGGTGCCGTCTGTTGGGGCGTCGTTATCCTCCAGGGGTGGAGCTCGACGTGAGGCATCTGCGCGTGCTGTGCGCCATCGCCGACGCCGGCAGCGTCCGCAAGGCGGCGCTGAGCCTGGGCATGAGCCAGCCCTCCCTGACCACGCAGCTGCGCCGTATCGAGAACGCCATCGGAGGACGGCTGTTCACCCGGGAGCGCACGGGCAGCCGGCCCACGGCACTGGGACGGTCCGTACTCTGCCGCGCACGTCCGATCGTCGCGGACATGGCGGCCCTGGTGAGCGAGGCGAGGAGCGCGGCGGCACTGGCCGGAGGCGCGCGGCTGCGGATCGGCAGCACGGCCAGCCGTGCCGTGGCCGGGTGGGTGCGCAGGCTCCGGGCCCGCTACCCCGGTGCCGAGACCGGGATCCACATCGACGTCTCCGCCAACTCGCTGCTCCAGACGGTCGCCGACGGGCAGGTGGACGTGGCGTTCGTCCACGAGCCGGAGGGTTTCCCGCTGCGCTTTCCCCCGGGAGTGGAGCAGCACGTCCTGGTCGCCAGGGAACCGCAGTTCATCGCCCTGCCCGAGACCCACCCCCAGGCGGGCCGCCGGGTGGTCGACATGGCCGACCTCGCCGACGACCAGTGGATCGTCGACTTCACGGCGGACGGCGAGTGGGCCGCCACGCGCCGCGCCTTCGCGACCGCCGGACTGAACCCGCGCATGGTCCACGTGCCCGACAACACCACCGCCGCGGCGCTGATCGCCGGGGGCGAGGCGGTGAGCGTGTGCCAGCCCGTCTCGCAGCAGCGACAGGGAATGGTCATCCGCCCGCTGCGCGACGACCCGCTGGCGGTACGGCTGTTACTGGCCTGCCGCTCCGACAGCCCGCTGGCGGCGGAGGCCGGGGGCCTGTGCGCCGACCTCATGGCCGCCTACGCGGAGGTCGCCTGGGCCAGTCCCGCCTACCGCTGGTGGCTGCTGCGCCACGGCAGTCCGCTGCTTCCCCCGCCGGAGGGCGGCCCCGGTCCGTCCGCCGCCGAGCGGCCCGGCGCCCAGCCGTCCGGCCTCACCGGCGCCGGGGGCGACCTGCCGGACGGACTGCCGGAGCACGTCCTGGCCGCGGTGCCGGGCCAGCTCGGCGAGCACCGCCCGCGGCACCTGGGACCGCGGAAGGAGCCGGCTGCTGGTCATGGCGCGGGCCA